>JAQUQV010000015.1 GCA_028715905.1 Kiritimatiellia bacterium | reverse complement strand
CATACTGCTTCCAAGTGTTTGTATTCATGCCGGAAAGCAATAGCAGACAGATTCCGGATTGTCCAGTTTTATTTTCTATCTTCTTGATTCAGCCTGTGTTACCACCACGGGTAACACAGCCCTGTTCTTCTCCCGCTTCTTGGTGTTTTCCGTTTGTTTTTCTTTGTTAATGTGCTATGAATGAAGCGGTATAAAATGGCGGATTGTTGCGTCAAAAGTAAAACAATGCGTCTGATCATAAATAAAGGTTGATGGATGATTAAGCAAACAATTTCAGGCATTTGGGACAACCATAAACGGGGCGCTATGGGGCAGTTCCTGGGGGACAGGATAAAACCGGACGCTGACCTGTCGTTTGTTTCCGCTTATTTCACGATCTATGCCTACGAGGCGTTAAAATCTCAACTAAACGATATCAGCCACCTTCGCTTCTTGTTTGGCGAGCCACAGTTCATTAAGTCCGTTGACCCTGACAAAACAGAGACAAAGGCATTTCGCATTGAGAACGACGCGCTTGCCTTAAGCAATCATCTTGAGCAAAAACATGTTGCCCGCGATTGTGCCGAATGGTTGAAGAATAAGACCGAGATCAAGTCCATCACCAAGTCCGGTTTCCTCCATGGTAAAATGTATTACATCAACAACAAGGGCGTTTCACAGGCAATCATCGGAAGCTCGAACTTCACAGTGCGGGGTTTGGGACTTGGCGTCTCCGGCAACAACATTGAATTAAATCTGGAAGTCAATGACAACCGGGATCGCGACGATTTAAAAAACTGGTTTGACGAGGTCTGGAACGATAAACGCCTCGTGAACAACGTAAAGCCCCAAGTCCTGGCTTATCTCTCTGAACTGTACCAAAATCAAGCGCCTGAGTTTGTCTACTTTAAGACGCTTTATCATATCTTTGAAAAGTATCTTTCAGAATCAGAGCGTGGCGGCTTGCTTAACGAGAAAACGGGTTTCTACGAGACCCAGATATGGGATATGCTCTTTGACTTCCAGCGCGACGGCGTCAAGGGCGCCATTAACAAGATTTTGAAACATAATGGCTGTGTTCTTGCCGACAGCGTGGGGCTGGGAAAAACATTTGAGGCGCTTGCCGTCATCAAATATTTTGAACTGTTGAATGCCCGCGTCCTTGTTTTATGTCCCAAGAAACTACGCGATAACTGGACGGTGTGCCGGGAGAATGACGAGAGAAATCCTTTGAAGGCCGACCGGTTTGCATACACGGTCCTCTCGCATACCGATCTCAGCCGGGAGAGCGGAAAATCAGGCGATGTTGATCTCGCAACCCATAGCTGGGGCAACTATGACCTCGTGGTCATTGATGAATCGCACAATTTCAGAAACAACGCCGGCGGGAAACAAAAGGACGACGGCCGGCACAGCCGCAGTAGATATGAACGGTTAATGAAGGAAATTATCCAATCCGGAGTAAAGACCAGGGTGCTTTTACTCTCGGCCACGCCCGTGAACACCAATTTGAGGGACCTTAGAAACCAGATTTATCTCATCACCGCCGGTGATGATCGCGTCTTTGAGGAAAAACTGAAGATTTTCAGTATTGCCCAGACCATGCAGACCGCCCAGACGCATTTCACCCGCTGGGCCGATCCCAAAAAAAACGCTGACAGAAAAGTTGTCCGGTTGTTGGAGTCTCTGGATTCCGCGTTTTTTACTTTACTGGACGAGTTGACGATTGCCCGGTCCAGAAAGCATATTGAAGGCTATTATGATATCAATAAGATCGGAAAATTTCCGGAAAGGCTGAAACCCATATCGCTTGCCCCGGATATTGACACGAAAAGATTCTTTCCAACTTATGACGAACTCAATGAGCAAATATCACAATACAAGCTCTCCGTGTTTAATCCCTCCGCCTATGTTCTTCCTGAATATGTGGCGCAATATGCCAGGGAAGGGGAACAAATACAGCTCTTCAACGATCAGAAGACACGCGAATATTACCTGATCGGCATGATGCGCGTGAATTTTCTGAAACGGCTGGAAAGTTCCATTGAATCCTTTGAAATCACGATTGAGCGCACCATTAAAAAAATCAGCGATCTGGAAGAAAAAATAAACCACTTTGATCGGAACCGGCACGAATACGTGAATCCGGAGTTGTTTGAAACGGAGGATGACGATGAGCTTGAAGACTTGAAAGAACGCCTCATGGTCGGCAAGAAACTGACCTACAAGCTCGAACACCTTGATATCAAGCGTTGGCTGAAAGACCTCCAGGCTGACAAGAAACAGCTTATCAAAATCCACGAAGCGGCCGCCGCCGTTGACGTGGACCGCGACCAGAAGCTCCAGGAACTTAAGCGTCTCATCCGCCGGAAGATTCAGTCTCCGGTCAATCCCGGGAATAAAAAGATTCTCGTATTCACTGCATTTTCAGATACGGCAATGTATCTTTATAAGGCGTTAGAAGACTGGGTAAGCCGGGAACTCGGCCTCCATATCGCCCTCGTAACCGGCAGTGGAGACAATAAGACCACTTTCAAGCCCAGGGAATTCCGCGCCCAGACCGATTTCAATGCCATATTGACCAACTTCTCTCCCCGTTCAAAATCCAGGGCAAAGATGAGCAGCATGCCGCAAGAAGGCGAGATAGACATCCTGATTGCCTCGGACTGCATTTCAGAAGGCCAGAACCTGCAAGACTGCGATTATCTCATCAACTATGATATTCACTGGAACCCGGTGCGAATCATCCAGCGCTTCGGCCGGATTGACCGGATCGGCTCATCCAATAAACAAATCCAGCTTGTCAATTTCTGGCCCACCCAGGATTTAAACAAGTACATTAACCTCAAAGACCGGGTTGAAGCGCGCATGGCGCTCGTTGACCTGGCCGCCACGGGCGAGGACGACCTGCTCAACACCGATCAAATTAAAGACCTCCTGCGTGATGATCTGCGCTATCGGCAACGGCAGTTGCTGAGGCTCAAGGATGAAGTGCTTGATCTGGAAGAGATGGATGATGCGGTTTCATTGAGCGAGTTCACACTTGATGATTTCCGGGTTGAATTAATGAACTACCTCCAGGCAAACAGAGAAAACCTGAAAAATGCGCCAATGGGGCTATATGCCGTGGTACCCCCTTTGAATGAAACAAAAAACTGTGATCTCTTTAACAAGTCCATGCAGGATATCATCCGCCCGGGAGTAATCTTTTGCCTGAAACATGATATTGTTTTGGAAGAAGGAAAACAAAAGAGCGTTAACCCGCTAAATCCATACTACCTCCTCTATGTGCGCAATGATGGGGAAGTCCGCTTCACCTTTGTGCACGCCAAGCAGGCGCTTACCATGTATCAGGCTTTATGCCGTGGTGAGACCGAGCCTATAAAAACATTGTGCGAATTATTTGATTCTGAAACAAAAAACGGCGCGGATATGTCCAAATATAATGAACTTCTCAAAAAAGCCGTTCATTCAATCGTTCATACATTCCAAAAACGGACCGCGGCGGGAATTCAATCGGGCCGTGATTTTGTCATCCCGGACAAGAAACAGCAGGTATCGGATGTTGATGATTTTAAGCTGGCGACATGGCTGGTGATAAAATGAAGACCCTTGAACTCATTCAGGACCGCCGTCTCCAAATCCCCATGTCCGTGTCGTGGTATTTGTCGGACATTGGCAAAGCACAGGGACTCCAGGAGCTTTTTGCACGGCAATCGCCCCAGCGCCTGAAAGCGCTCAAGGAGCATGCCATCGCGCAGAGCGCTATATCCTCGAATCGCATTGAAGGCGTGGAAATTGACCGGTCCCGCGTCGGCACCGTGGTGTTTGGCCACCCGACCCTGAAGAACCGCGACGAAGAGGAAGTTGCCGGCTACCGCGATGCGCTTAACTTGATTCATACGAGCGGATATGCTTTGCCGATATCCGAAGAAACAATCCTTAAGCTCCATAAACTCTCTCGCGGCAATGTATGGGACGCGGGTCAATACAAGGACAAGCCGGTTGATATCATTGAGAAATTCCCGGGAGGCGGAGAGCGCATTCGCTTCCGAAGCGTTGCCCCCGTGGAGACTCCCGACTTTACCCGCAAATTGATCTCTCTGTGGCGTGATCAGAGTCGTGACCATGACATATCCCCGCTGATCGTCATGGCGGCGTTCAACCTCGACTTCCTGTGTATCCACCCGTTTCGCGACGGGAACGGGCGTGTTTCAAGACTTCTTCTGCTGTTGACCGCCTATCACCTTGGCATTGAGGTAGGCCGATACATCAGTCTTGAGCGATTGATTGAGGAGAATAAGGAACGGTATTACGAAACGCTTCAGCAAAGCTCGCAAGGCTGGCATGACGGCAAACACGATCCTTGGCCCTATGTCGGGTATTTGTTGTTCATCATCAGGAAAGCCTATGATGAATTCGAACAACGCGCAGGAGAGCTCGGCGTGCCCAAAGGCGAGAAAACGGCCGCGATTCTCAGAGCCATCGAGCAGTCTCCCTGTCTATTTGCGATAAGCGATATTCAGAACGCATGTCCGGGTGTGAGCGTGGATATGATTCGACGCATTCTTAAAGGCCTTAAGGCCGATGGCCGTGTCGAGTGCCTGGGTATGGGGCGCAATGCTCGCTGGAAAAAGAAGTAGGTAATATCCAATTATATGGGTAATAAAGTAGGTAATTCAGCTTGAGTGTAGTACGCCTACGCAAGGGTATCGGTGGGGGTATTATGTAATACATAATAGGTAATGGTAATAGGTGATTTAACAGGTAAAGTTGCGGCTCAAAAGGATTATTCCATGTTGATTTTGCGCGATTTCGCGTCCAGTGCCAATTGCATCAGACTGCTTATCGAACAAACCAGTGAGCCGGGAATTACCTTCTCCACGGATACCCCACTGGCTACCAACAGGAACAATATGTTGATTTTTACTCATTTTGATCACCGCCTTTCTTGTGTTATATCTGGTTGTTCGCCAAAATCAGGCGGCGGCTCTTTGGCCTCGAATTCAATCAAGCCAAATGTTCCAGGTTCTGGTCTTGTAAATATCTCATTACGCCTTGTATATGCACTTAAAGAACCAGCGATTGCGTTCCTATTCTCTTTTGTTATTTCCTTTCCAATCCCTTTTAGTATGTCCTCGATATATTGAGGTTTTCCAATCTTCAATAAAAACAGCCTAACTTTTTCCATTTCGCTTCCTTTGCGTAGCGAACGAGAGGTTGACAACCTCAAATCTGCATCTTTTGGCAATAATTTCAAGGTATCTTGAAGAGCCTGAATATAGGCTTTTGCTTCTCCAATACTGGTTTCAAAACTCCTTATTTCCACTTGTTTTTTCTCTATGCGCTTCTCTATTTCAGCACGAGTATTCATAAAATCTCCTTTCAATGCCTAAAATGTGCAACAAACAAAGAAAGAAATCAAGGAAAATATGAAATAAAAAACATTGACTTTTATTGCTACTTATGCTTTTCTTTTATCATTCGATAACACCAATAAACATAGAAAGGACAAAAAGGAGCTATAATGCAGCAACAATCCCCTGTAATTTCGCCATTTGACGCCATAATGAAGGTTTCCAGTCGTGGTATTCAATATTGGATGGCTCGCGATTTATATAAAGATTTAGGATACTCAACATGGGAACCTTTTCCGGGAGTTATTGAAAAAGCAATAAAGGCATGTGAAGGGAGTGGACAAGATGCAATCCATCATTTTCGCCGGACAACGAAAATGATGGAAATCGGAAAAGGAGGAAGGAGAATAGTGGAAGATTGGTTTCTTACCAGATATGCCTGTTATTTAGTGGCTATGAATAGCGATACATCAAAGAAAGAGGTTGATTTTGCCCAAACATATTTTGCCATTCAAACGCGACGACAAGAAATGTCTGACAGTTTCTTACTAACAGCAAAAGAAAGCCGTTTCAAACTCAGAGATCGTGTAAAAATTGCCAATAAAGATTTAACTTCGACGGCTAAAGTAGCTGGCGTACAAAACTATGCTTTATTTCATCATGCCGGACATGTTGGATTTTATAGAATGAAATTGGATGATGTTAAGGCACGGAAAGGAATTTCTCGCACTGATGAGTTGCTGGATTGCATTGGAAGTCTAGAATTGTCGGCCCATGAATTCAAGTCTCATCTTACGCGTGAATCTATCAAAAACAAGAATATCAAGGGGCAGTATGCGTTAGAAGATGAACATAAAAGAATGTCAAAGGTTGTTCGAAATACTGTTCATAACGAAACCGGTAAATTCCCAGAAGAATTACCCGCAGAACCATCGCTTAAAAAATTAGCCTCTATGCAAAGAAAAGCTCTTAAATCAGGTCCTTCACCGTGAAGTATAAATACAGAAGTCCTGCCCACACAGCGGACACAAGAAGACCAGATATGGCGTTATCTAGGACACCGGTAAAGCGGATGCCTATGTCTTGAAAAAAGAGGTTCCATATCATAAATCTGTCACCTACAACGTCTTGGTCAATGCTACTTTCGCAGAACCTCTGCAAACCCGATAGCATAATCATTCAAATCACCTTTTGAAAAACATACGAAAATGATTTTTTTCATGGTAGTGTCAGTCTCAAGAAATCTCATGGTTTCCCTGAGCGCAACTCTACAGGCTTGATCTTTGGGATAATGATACACGCCGGTGCTGATGGCAGGGAAGGCTATCGTTTTGATACCATTCTTTTTTGCCAGGGAAAGACTATTCCGGTAGCAGTTCGCCAGTAATTCCTGCTCGTTTTTATTGCCGCCGTGCCAGACCGGACCCACAGTATGAATCACCCACTTTGCCGGAAGATTATATCCCTTGGTGACTTTGGCGCCGCCCGTTTCACAGCCGTTCAATTTCCGGCACTCTTCCAGCAATTCTGGACCGGCGGCGCGGTGAATGGCGCCGTCAACGCCGCCGCCGCCCAAAAGGGAAGTATTGGCGGCATTCACGATTGCTTCCGTCTTCTGCCCGGCAATGTCACCCTGGATAATTTCAATCCTGTCTGTAAAATTGTTATTCATCGCGGGAAAAAAAATCAGGGGGCCGGGCCGCGGTTTTCCTTTGGATAAGGCCGGTCCATCCGCCTCCGGCGGCATCTCTGCTTGAAATATTTTTTTTAAAGGTTATTTTCTTTGACAGCTGATTGCAAGCATTAAAACAGGCGAAGAGCATTGACCGGATTGATTAAAATTGCGGTTACCATGGGAGACCCGGGCGGGATCGGGCCGGAAACGGCGTTAAAAGCCGTTTGCCATTCAAAATGGCCCGGTTCTATCCGTTTTATCCTCATCGGCAAGAAACAGGTCTGGCTGAAATACGCCCGCCGGCTCCGCCTTCCCCGGCCCGCTGTGTGTCAAGACATCAAGGAAACCGGGAAAAACATGATTTCCATCTGGGACCCGCCGCCGGACGCAATTCCCCTTCCGCCGGGCGCGGGCGCGAAGCAAACGGAATGGCGGGCCGGCAAAACCGGAAAGTCAGAGGGTTTTTTCTCGCTTTTATGGATTCGCGCCGCGGCGGCCGGATGCCTTGACCGTACTTTTAGCGGAATGACAACGGGCCCCATCTGCAAACGCAGTATTCAGGCGGCCGGATGTCCTTTTCCGGGGCATACCGAATACCTGGCGCATCTGGCGGGGTGCAGAAGGACGGCCATGATGCTTATCGGCGGACCACTGCGGGTTGTGCTTGTTACCACGCACCTGCCGCTTGCCGCAGTGCCCGGGGCGCTCACCCGCCGCAACATAATTGAGACGGCTGACATGGCGGTCCTCGGCGTAAAATGGTTGAATCTGCGGCCGAAAAACATCGGTATTTGCGCGTTGAATCCCCATGCCGGCGAGAACGGATTACTGGGAAACGAAGAGCGCACAATGATAGCGCCCGCCATCAGGCAATTGCGGCGCCGGGGCATGGCCGCGGAAGGTCCGGTGCCGGCCGACGCGATTTTTTACCAGGCTATGCGAAATAAATTCGGGGCAATTGTGGCCATGTACCATGACCAGGGCCTCGGTCCGCTTAAAATGATCGCATTTGAGCGGGGGGTCAACCTGACGCTCGGCCTGCCCTTTGTGCGCACTTCGCCCGATCACGGCACGGCCTTTGACATCGCCGGCCGGAAAAAAGCTTCCCCCACCAGCATGATTGCGGCAATCAAGCTGGCCGTGAGGCTTGCGCAACGCCCTAATCCATGGAAAAGATAATCAACGGTGCGGATTTATTTTGCTTGCGTTAAAATTCTACGCCGTCGGAAAAACCATATGCGCGAACTTATCCGCAGTCTCAAGCTGACGAGCCCGGCTGACGTCGCCCGGGCTCTTGATTTATTACAGGTCAATCCCTCAAAATCCCTGGGACAGAATTTCCTGATAGACGCCAATATTCTCGGCATCATCCTGAAAACAGCGGATTTATCCGCCGGCGACGCGGTACTGGAAATCGGCGCGGGATTGGGCACGCTTACGGAAGCTCTCGCCGGAACCGCCCGGCGGGTTGCGGCGGTGGAAAAGGATTACCGTCTGGCCGATTTTCTGCAGGAGAGGCTTCAGCCTTTTGCCAATGTGGAACTTATTGTCGCGGACGTCATGCAGTTAAACCTTGCGCAATTCTGGGCCGCCGGAATCAACAAACTGGTCGCCAACCTGCCCTATTCCATTGGCTCGGCCGCGCTGGCCGGAATATTCAAGGGCGATTCCCGTCCCGGAACAATCGTGGTAACACTTCAGACCGAGGTTGCCAGAAGGCTGGCGGCCCGCCCCGATACGGATGATTACGGCCTGTTAAGCATCTGGGGGCAATTGCACTATGAAACCGAAATCTGCAGGCTGATCAGCCCGAATTGCTTTTTCCCGAAACCGGAAGTGCAGTCGGCTATTCTCCGCATGAAAGAGCGCCCCCGGCCGGCCGGGGAAATTATCCACCGCGATTTTTTCTTCGGCCTGACAAAACACGCTTTCGGGCAAAGGCGGAAACAACTGCAGAAGATTCTGGCCAACGCTCCCCCGCAATTCCGCCGCGCGGGTACGGAACTGCTGAAGATTTTCCAGAAAGCGGAGATTGACCCGCGCGCGCGGCCGGAAACGCTGGGAATTGACCGCTGGATTATGCTCTCCGGTTTGCTCGCCGCCGGCGGGGGAAAGGTTGCCCGGCCAGCCCCCTAAGGCGGCAGTGCCGCCATCCAAAACTTTCCCGGCTGGCGATCTGCCGGTCTTATTTAAACTTCCACGCAAAAGTGTATCATGTTTAAATGGAACGGTTTAAGACCATGGCGTGCCTGATTAAAAGTATGCCCCGGTTTCTGAGCGTTTTTATCCCGGATTGCGCAATATCCGGCGACTAACGTCCGCCGATTTCCCGGAACGCCCGGGGCAGGCATGCGATCAGGTCCCGGGCGATAAGCGCACGCTCGGTTGTTTTCGCCGCCGCCGCGTCGCCGGCGCGGCCATGAAGAAAAACCGCGGCCCGCGCTGCGTCAAACGGTTTCATCCGCTGGGCCAGCAGTCCCCCCAGCAAGCCCGCCAGCACATCTCCCATGCCGCCGCAGGCCATGCCGGGATTGCCGGTCAGGTTGATTTGCGTTGTTTCTCCGCGCGCCGCCACCAGAGTGCCCGCGCCTTTCAAAACAACCGCGGCCTGCGTTGCCAACGCCGCCTTCCGGACGATCTCAAGACGGTTTGCCTGGACACGGGCGGCGTTGACGCCCAGCAGGCGCGCCATTTCACCGGGATGGGGCGTAATGACCAGCGGACATTTCCTTTTCGCGAGCAGCGCCGCCCGGCCCGCGAAAACGTTGAGGGCGTCGGCATCCAATGCCGCCGGTATTTTGCTGTCGCGCAGTATCAGCTTCACCAGGCGGGCGGTGGCCGCGTGGCGCGTCATGCCAGGCCCGGCAAGGACGGCGCTGAATCCATTAAGTTGTTTTTTCCATTTTGTCCAGCAGGCTGAATCCAGCGACCCGCAGCCGGTTTCCGGCGCGCCATATACCATTGCCTCGGGGACATTAACGGCTACCAGGGGCGCGAGCCGCTCCGGGACCACCGCCGTAACCAATCCCGCTCCCGAACGGACCGCGGCCAAGGCCGCCAGCGTTATGGCGCCGCTGTAACCTGCGGCCCCGCCCATGATCAGAAGATGACCGTAACTGCCCTTGTGCGCCTGGCGCGCCCGGCGGCGGAACAGCGGCGCCAGATCGGATGCCGTTATCAATTCCATCTCCGCCTTGATTTTCCCGGTCAAAGCGGGCGGAAAACCAATGTCAAGTGTTTCCAACCGGCCGACATATTCCAGCGCGGCGGGTTCCGCCAGGCCCCGCTTCGGCAGGCCCATGGTAACAGTCAGGTCGGCGCGGACAACTTCTCCTTCCGCCCGGCCCGTGTCCGAATTGAGGCCGGAGGGAATATCAACGGCAACCACCAGGCTTTTTTCCGCGAGCGTGTTTATAAAACGAATAGCCCCGGCCGCTATTCCGCGGGCTTTCCCTTCCAGTCCCGTGCCGAGAATGCCGTCAACGGCAACCGGATATCCGGTCAATTCGCCGTGCGGGCCGGCGGCGGCGAACTTCCGCCATTCGGCTTCGGTTTTTATTTCCCGGATGGCGACGCCGCGCCTGAGCATTTTTTTAAAGTGGCAAAGCGCATCGCCGCGCAGTTGCGATCTTTCGCCGGCCAGCAGCACCTGGACATCAAAGCCGCGCTCCTTGAGTCGCCTGGCGGCGACAAAAACATCGCCGCCGTTATTGCCTTTCCCGGCCGCGAGCAGAACGTTTCGCGCAAGACAGTGTTCGCCGCAGAGGCGCATCACGGCCTGGGCCACACCCCGGCCGGCCCGCTCCATAAGCGTACGACCGGGAATATTGAATCGGTTGATCGCAAGGCGGTCAAGCTCGCGGATTTGGCGGGTGGCGACGATTTTCATTCGGCAGCCGTCTCCATTTTATCCGTTCCTCAAGGCGCCACATCGTCTTCGTCCGGCTCCTGCTCGTCTTCCGGCGGAGATTCCGTGCGTTTTCGCGCGGCATAATCCTCAAATCCGGCCTCTTTCAGGAGGTATTCCTGCCACTCGTAAAAGGCGGTTTCAACCCTCCGGCGCTGGATGAACAGGCCCAAATCGTTGCGGATGGACTGAAAAACGGCGTGGCTTTCCGGCCGGCGCGATTCCACATAAACAATGGCCGCGCCGTTCGTCAACGGAATAACTTCCGAAAGCTCCCCGGCGCTGAGCGGCAATATGTTTTTTGTCAGGGCATAGGCCAGGTCTTCGTCATCATCGTCAACCGGGAACCCCGACCGGGCGGAGAAAGGCTCGGGTCTTATCACTTCCGCGCCGAAAGGCGCGAGCGCGGCGGTGAATGTTTTGCCTTCTTTCAGCGCCTGCCCGGCCGCGTCGCGAAGGTAACGCGCCGTCTCGTTGAGCATGTTCCGCGCCGCTTCCTCCAGGGCCGCCTGAAACACCGCCTCCTTGACCTCCCGGTACTCGGGTATCCTGGGGTCGGACCTCTGGTCAAAGGCAACTATGTAATAAGCGTTGGAACCCTTGATCGGGTGGCTGAAATACTCGTCCGGGGTGGGCCGGAGATTGAAGGCCGCCTGGTTGAAGTCAATCCCCGCCTCCAGACCGGGCACAACGCTTTCCGCTGAAAAGAAAGTTGAGGTACGGACTGTAACCCCCGCCGCTTTGGCCGCCTCCTCAAAGGACGGGGCGTTGCCGGCGCGGTCCGGAGCGAGCGCCACTTCAAAATCAAGCGCCTTGTCGCCGGCGGTTTCCACGGCGTTTTCCTGCGCCAGGAGGGCGCGGATTTGGCCTTCCGCCTCGGCAAACGGGACGGGATCCGACCAGCCGTTGGTGGTCTTTACCGAAAATTTTTCAATGTTTTCATCATAATATCCCCGCAGGGTTTCCTCGGTCAGGCTTTTTTCATCAACAAACCGGCTGAAAGAAAACTCCGCGTATTTTACGCGCGCCATTTCCGGCAGTTTGAATTCTTCCCGGCGGGCGGCAAAATATTCCCGGGCGTCCGCATCGCTGATTTTTATCCTGTGGCGCAGATCATCGGCGTTGATAACGGCATAACTGACCTGGAAAATATCATAAACCTGCGAAAAGGCCTGGGCGATTTCAAGCGGCGCCACCCACACGGTCTGCGCCAGAAGCATCCGGGCCTTGTTAATCAGCAGTTCCTCGCGCACCTGCCCCTCAAACTGGGCCTGGCTCGCGCCGAGCCTGGCCAGGAAAGTCTGCGCGAAAGCCTGATACTTTTCCGGGCTGAACCGGCCGTTGTCGTTGAAAAAAGGCTGTTGCGCTATTGTTCCGGCAACCTCATCGGCGGGCGCGGCCAGACCCAGCTCATCCGCGGCGCGGAGCACAACCATCCGCCGCCAGGCCAGTTTCCGCATCAAGTCGTTGAGTTTGTCCGTAATTTGCAACGGACGGCCAAGCATCAGGGACATGGAAAGGTAGGTGTTGAAATATGCCTTGCGAAACTGGGCCGGCGGCACCTGCTTGCCGTAAAGCTTGCCGACCGTTTCTTCCTCCGCCCCCGATCCGCCGGTCTGCGTCCCCCAGACCACGAAAGAAAGCACGACAATGCCGGCAAACCCGCCCCAGAGGATTTTGTTGCGGATCAGTTTGTTGAATTTTGAAATAAACATCATGGCGGATATGTCCTGCCGGAACAATCTAATGAAAAGCGGGCGGCGGGTCAATGGCGAAAAGACAAAAAAAACTGGCCAATCAAGCCTCTTTCCATTATATTGCCGCGGTGATGAAAGTTCTGGTTACAGGCGGCGCCGGATATATCGGCAGTGTTACCGCGGCCATGCTCCTTGATGCCGGCCACGAAGTGACAATTTTTGACAATTTTGAGCGGGGACACCGCGCGGCCGTGGACGCGCGCGCCGCTCTGGTTGCGGGAGATTTGCGCGAATCAGCCGCAGTTGCAGAAGCTTTCCGCCGCGCGGCGCCGGAAGCGGTCGTGCATTTTGCGGCTTACGCGCTGGTCGGCGAATCAATGGCCCACCCCGAAAAATATTTCGCCAACAACGTCAAGGGCATGATCAATCTTGCGGAAGCCATGCTCAAAAACGGGGTAAAAAAAATAGTCTTTTCCTCCACCTGCGCCACTTACGGCCAGCCGGAGGCGATGCCGATCACGGAAGACACTCCGCAGAACCCCACCAACCCTTACGGCGAATCAAAACTGATGTGCGAAAAAATCCTGATTTGGCTGGAAAAAATCAGCGGCCTGCGCCCCGTATTTCTGAGGTATTTCAACGCCTGCGGCGCATCCGGCAAATTCGGCGAAGACCACACCCCCGAAACGCACTTGATCCCCAATATCCTGAAGACCGCCCTCGGCCGCGCGCCGGAATTCAAAATCTTCGGAAACGATTACGACACCCCCGACGGCACCTGCATCCGCGATTACATCCATATTGAAGACCTGGCCCGGGCCCATATCCTGGCCCTGGCGCCGGATCAAACCGGCGTTTTCAACCTGGGGACCGGAAAAGGATGCTCCGTGCTGGAAATCCTGGAGAAAGCGCGTGAAATCACCGGCCAGAATATCCCGGCCAAAATACTGCCGCGCCGGCCCGGCGACCCCGCGCGCCTCGTGGCCGACGCCGCCAAAGCCGAGTCCGTCCTGGGCTGGCGGCCAGAACACAGCTCTCCCCATGACATAATTTCCAGCTCATGGGCCTGGCATAAAAACCATCCGGACGGCTACCATTCCTGACCCGCGGCAGTATCCGCGACGGCAATGAGCCGGCCGGGGGTATGGGCGGGAAGAGTTTATTTACCTTCGCCGCGCTTGAAATCAGTTCGTTGTTTAACGAAATCAACCGGAGCCATTCCGTAAACGCGCTTAAAAACGCGGCTGAAATATTGCGGAGATTTGAATCCGGCCGCGTAAGCCGCCTCGCTTATCTGATATCGGCCGGAATAGAGTAAATCGCGCGCCTTGAGCAGGCGCAGGCGCGATAAATAATGCATGGGAGTTGTCCTATAGTGAACGCGGAACAGCCGCTCCAGCGTTTCGGATGAAACCGACACATGCCGGGCAACCTCTTCCAGAGTAATTCCCTTTTCCAGCCGGCTTTCAAAATAATTGACCGTCTTCTCAAGACGCCGGGCGGACAACGTATCCCGCGGGCTTAAATAAGTTTCGCGCAGTCGCCGCCATATTTCCAGATATATCAGCGTCAGAGTCAACTCGGCGAGGTCGGCCGAATAGGATGTTCTGGCCTGCGTCAATTTGCGGCTGACGGACTCAGAATCAATATCCGCCACCAAGGCGACGGCGGGCAGACCGCGCAATGCCAGGGTAAGATCAGCGGCATTGACCGCGGAACGCGCGTCCCGCACCGGCCGGCCGGATACAAGACAGTCAAAATGCGAGTATATCATCCTCAGCCGCTGGTCGGCCTTCCCACGCAGGCAGATAGTCACGCCCGGCGGAATGAAAATCATCCGGTCCTTCTGTAGTTCAATTTTGTGCCCCAGCAGATGGGCAACGGCCTGCCCTGCCAGGCCGATCCAGACGTCAAAATCGCGGAAACATTCGCTGCCGCATTTCTGGCCGGGCTGCAGTTCAAAAAAACCGGCAGAAGTTCCGGGAATAATCGCGAGTTTGCGCCAGGGCCTGAAGGCGCTGGGTCTTTGAGGTAAGAGCATATGCCGGTTGCCCATGACGGAATTGTTTAAAACTTTTGCGGTTTTGTGCAAGCTTAAAAACTTGGCGGGGGCGGCTTTTGCGTTTATGCTTATGCTCAAAGTTAAAAAGAAAAAGGCTTGTAAAAGATGGAAAAACAATATCCGTTGCGGGAATTGTGGCAGGGAATGGAAAATCGCCTGAAAAAGAGCCGGGCGAACCCGAGCGGCGCTCATCGCGAATTATACCTTGATCTGGCCGAAAAAATTATCCGGACCGCGGCGAAATGGCAGAATGAAGAAGGTATGATTATAGACCCCTGCATGAAAGCCGAGGCCAATTCGGGCAGCGCCAGATTCGTCGGCGGCCTGGGGCAGCTCATTCGGGCCGGAAGATGCCTGGACATGATTGAGATATGCGTCAGAAGTTACGAACATTGTCTTTCGCGCCTGGATGAAGCGCGGACTTCTCCTGAATTCTGGACCAAGGAACTCATGTATGCCTACGAAGGCTTGAAGAATCATATTGAGCCGGACCGGCTGGATCGCTGGAACCAAATCTGGCGCGCACACCAGCCGCGCAAATGCTATGGCGGCATTGTCCGCAAACAGAAAAATAATTTTCTTGTATTCGCAGCAATTGGGGAATTTCTCAAATCGCTTTCAGGTTTGGGCGGCGATATGGAAATGGCGGATGAATGCCTGGAAATTCTCATGGGAGATTTTACGGAATACGGCATGTACCGCGACCCGAACGATCCCATGGCCTACGATTTGGTGGTAAGACAACAGATGGACTTGATGTTAAGCCGCGGTTATCAAGGCCGGCAGGCAGCATTAATACGGGAAATCTGCCGGCGCGGAGGTTTGACCTCATTATTATATCAATCCGTAACCGGCCAGACGCCATTCGGCGGACGCAGCAATCAATATCACTGGGCGGAAGGACACTTTAGCTGTATGTGCGAAAGCCAGGCGCGCTATTACAAAAGCCAGGGGAAAACATTATTGGCGGGCGCATTCAAGCGCGCGGCCCGGCGGGCGGCCCTCTCAACAAAAGCCTGGACGCTGAAAATGGAGCCATACCGGCATCTCAAGCAGGGGTTTCATCCGAAATTGATGCATGGCATAGATAGTTACGGAAATATCGGCGTCTACGGGCTTCTTGCGGCAAGTTTGTTCGGGACCGCTTATCATCTTGCCGATGAGACGATAGAGGAAAGAGTCACACCGGCTGAAATCGGCGGATATGCCTTTGATTTGTGGCCGGCTTTTCACAAGATCTTTGCATCCTGCGGCGGCTATCATCTGGAAATAGACACAAAAGCTGATCATCATTACGACTCAACCGGCTTGGGACGAATCCAAAAAATCGGCGTTTGGCCGGAAACGGCGCTCTCCGGCAGTCTTACAAGGGATTGCAATTATATAACCCATACAAAAGACGATTATAAGAACGCAAATCCGCTGTTAAAAACATTCGCCGGCAGCCGTTCCTGCGAGGCGGATATCAAATCGTTTGCCAGAGAAACGGTGAAGAACCTGGCGTTTGGTCCGGCCTGGCGCGACGCCGCAGGCACGGAAAGGCGATTGGCCGATTTTGACCGGGAAATTAAAGACGTCAAAATGCGGTTGCTTCACGCTGATGAACGGGAAGTCGCTTTTGAGGTGGAATATTTCGGCGATCTGGGGGGATGCTCAAGAATAGTTGAACATTATCAAATTTCGGCGACCGGCATCCAATACGGGGTGGCTCTGGATCCCGTGTCAATAAAACCCTATATCCTGGTTCCTTTGATTCAAACGGACGGCATGGAAGCCGCGCGCCTGGATAAGAAGAGCGGCCGGATCAGCCTTGTTTATCGCGGAGCGCGGTACGAAATTGCGACCGGCCGCGGCGGCCGGACCGAAATATTGCCGGATGCGGCCATGCCCAATCGCAACGCGCTCTATCGGACGGGCCGGTTTGATGATAATTGTGTCATCGCAACGCTTACAGATAAAAAATCTGACATCCGCTAAATCAAATTTAGAGTTCTAAAAATTATTTCGTCTTAAAAAAAATATTATTGGAGGACCCCATGCGTTCAAAAATGAGTTCAAAAGAGAGAATTCTGGCGGCGGTTAAACATCAAGAGATCGACTATGTGCCGGTGGCTCCGCGAATATGGGCCTGGTTCCTGGAATATTACGGCAAATGCGGCTGGCAAACATACCTGCGGGCCGCAGAAGAATTTGATTTTGACCCGGTGTTTGATATCGGCCCCGGTCTGCCTTCTTACATCGGCTGGCCGGAAATAAACGATGGATGCGCAAAACTGAAAAATGTAAAGTTTGAAAAAAGCGTTCGCCGCGACAAAGAATTCAAAATTGTCCGGAGACGGTTTATCACTCCGGCCGGCGAATTGACCGATGAAATGCGCGTGCCGCCGGCCGGCGGCGACTTCGGCATTGCACCCAACCCCGAAAACACGGAATGGCTGCTGAAAACCGAGGAGGACCTTGAAAAAATAAAATGTCTCCTGCCGGACCCCGCGCTGGGCGATTACCGCGCCATGTTCCGGACGATTGATGAAATCAAGGGCCGGGCCCTGGCGGCGGCGCGCCCAACCGTCGGCAGCGACGGCATGTTATTGCTGGCCATGGGTGTTGAAAACGCCATGATCAATTATATGGCAAACCGCAAATTCATAACTTCGGCCTTTGATATTTTTCACGAATACAACCATGCGGTTGCCAAAAAATGCCTGGAGGCCGGCGCAAACGTGATTTTTGACAGCGGATACAACATGTCGCTTTCCACGGGCTGGTCGCCGGAAGCCTGGCGGGAACTGTTTTATCCCAAGGTTAAAGCAATGTGCGATCTGGCCCATTCTTTCAACGCGCTTTATTTTTATTATGACGACGGCAAAATGATGAAAATTCTGCCGTATCTGGCTGAAATCGGCGCGGATATCGTGGAAACCTGCACCCCGCCGCCGGTCGGTGATTTTGTCCTGAAAGAAGCCAAGGAAAAATGGGGAAAACGACTTTGTTTCAAAGGCTATATAGAAACCGTGCACGTTATGCGGCTGGGAACGCCAGCCAAAATCCGCGAAGCGGTGGCGGAAACAATCCGGCTGGGAGCACCGGGCGGCGGATTTATTCTGGGCACAAGCGACAGTATCCGCGACGGCACTCCCCTGGAAAACATCAAAGCCTATTTTTCCGCCGCCAGGGAATTCGGAAAAATCACGCAGTCCTGATTTTCAGCCCGGGTTTTTCCGGTTGTTATCCGGATCCAAGCAGCCAGCCGAGCAGGAAATGGAAGATGGGGAAAATGACGTGGTCCAGGACGCCCAGCCAGAGCAGGGCGAAAATTATGATGAAACCGAATGGTTCCAGGCGCAGATAGCGGTTTGCCTGTTCGTGCGACAGCAATCCCAGCGCTATCCTGGAGCCGTCCAGGGGCGGAATGGGGATAAGATTGAAAAGGCCCAGAATCAGGTTCGTGGCGCAGAAGAAGACGAGGAAATAAGCCAGCAGGGGCATGGCCGGACCGATCAGACGCAGCAGCGCCGCGCTGGCCAGGGCGGCCAGAAAATTGGTCAGCGGCCCGGCCGCGCCCACGATCATGATCCCCCGGCGCGGGTCCCGGAAGTAAGCCGGGTTGAAAGGCACCGGCTTGGCCCAGCCGAGCAAAACCGGGCTCCGGGCAAACACCAGGAGCAGCGGGAGGATGATGGAGCCGAACAGGTCAAGGTGGGCGAGCGGATTCAGGGTCAGCCGGCGCGCGCGCTTGGCGGTCGGATCGCCAAGCAAATAAGCCGCGTAGCCGTGCGCAACTTCATGGATAACCACCGCAAAGACAAGCGCAATAATTTTGAGAATCAAATCCATCAGGAATAATCTTTTTCGCCGGGCTCTTCAACGGCTTCAAGCAGTTTGTTGATGATGTCAATGGAGGTCAGGCCTTCCGAATCGGCGGCAAAGTTGGTGAAAATGCGGTGGCGCATGACGGGAATGGCCGCGCTCCTGATGTCATTGCAGCTGACGTGAATCCTTCCTTCCAGCACGGCCTTGGCCTTGGCCGCAAGGATCAGGTACTGGCCGGCGCGCGGCCCGGCGCCGATTTGCACGTACTCCTTGACGAAGGGCGGGACCACCTCATTGCGCGGCCGGCTGGCGCGGACGAGATGAATGGCGTATTTGATGACGTGTTCCGAAACCGGGATTTTCCGCACCGCTTCCTGCAGTTGAATCACCTGTTCCTTGCTAAGCACCTTGCCCGGTTGTTCAACCGCGGAAACGGTCGTGTTGGCGACCACCCGCTCCTCTTCGTGCTCATGGGGATAGTCCACCCAGATGTTGAACATGAACCGGTCCATCTGCGCCTCCGGCAGGGGGTAGGTGCCTTCCTGTTCAATGGGGTTTTGCGTCGCCAGCACGAAGAAGGGGGCGTCCAGGCCATAAGTCGTGTTGCCCACCGTTACCCGCTTTTCCTGCATGGCTTCAAGCAGGGCGGCCTGGGTCTTCGGCGGCGTGCGGTTGATTTCATCGGCCAGGAGAAGGTTGCAGAAAATCGGGCCGCGCACAAAACGGAACTCCTTTTCGTTCGTTTCCCTGTTGGTATCCAGGATGTCCGTGCCGGTGATATCGGTCGGCATCAGGTCGGGCGTGAACTGGATGCGCTTGAAATGCATGTCCAAAACCTTGGCGATGGTGCTGACCATGGTGGTTTTGGCCATGCCGGGCAGTCCGATCAGGAGGGCGTGTCCGCCGGCTATCATGCACATCAGGACCTGGTCAAGGACTTCGCGCTGCCCCACGATAACCTTCGCCACCTCGCGCCGGATGGCCTCGGTATTGCGGCTCATTTGTTTCACCAGATCAAGGTCCGCCTCGCTGGCTGCGGTCTTCTGTCCGGCGCGGCTCCCCGCGCCGGCCGAAACCGGCTCTCCGGCCGGGGATTCCGCCCCGCCGTCCCCGCTGAAAATAATTTTTACCTTGCCGATGGCAATAACATCGCCGTCCTTCAGCGCGGCGGTCGTCAGGGGTTTATCGTTCAGCAGCGTCCCGTTGGTGCTATTGAGGTCGGTCAGCACCCATTCCGCGTCCTCGCGGCTGATGCGGGCATGGTGGCCGGAAGCAAGTTCGTCTTCAAGCACAAGACGGCAGTCGCCGCGCCGGCCGACAATCAGTTCGCCGCCGTTTAATTCCATTTCCCGGACGGGTTCCCCCTCAATATGGATGCTTATCTTTGCCATGGCATTAACTCCGGATCAATTTAATTGTATCCAAAGCGACATGAACTTAATTAAAATTAATGTATATCACAAACCGCGCCGCTTGCCAGAACTTTCTTTGCCCGATCCGGAACCGGCCGGGCGTCCGGTCCTTGCCGATGTTCCGGGCCGGTTTGCTTTCGGCCGTCATTTGCCCGTCAGCTTCAAGCCGCCGAGGTCCCGCACGGAATCCGTCACCCTGATGTTGGAAAGCTCCTCATGGTAGCGGTGCCGGACGGATTGTTTCTCCGGCTCGGTCCAGACCGGATGCAGGTCGCGCGCGCGCGCGATCTGCCAGCCCGGTCCGACATTGGCCAACATGACCAGCTTGAAAGTGCGGCGGTATCCCGTTCTAACCTCAAACATGTATGTTTCCGCCGGGGTATCTCTGTAAAAAGTGCAGATAGCGCGGGCGTTTTGCCCCCGCCCGCTGGAACCTTCCAGGCGGTGAATGATCTTGTGGCTGAAAAACGGCTCGGATTTCCGGATGATTTCATGGATGTTTTTCACGTCCGCGGCGGTCAAGTCGTTTGCGCCCCGGTGCAGCCGGAGTCCTTCATAAAAGGCATCGTCGTAAATAACCAGCAGGTCGTAGCGACCCATGGGCAAACCGGTGAAGCTGAAGGAACGGTCGGGACCGAGCCTGGCTTGATAAACCTTTGCCGGATCATCCGGGGGGATTGCCAGCACATTTTCCGGCGCGCGCGCCGGCAGTTCAATGCGGCCGCTTATGCCGCCCCCCGCGTTCGCATCGGGGACGGTGTAAAGACGGTCGCGGCCGCCTTTTTTTTCCCCTTGCGCAGGGACGGATGGATTCCAACCGCAGACGCACAGGAGGCCGATTATCAACAGAACATGTTTTTTCATTCGCCGTATTCCATCATGAATTTAAGCTCCCGCGCCGCCGGATGAAATTCAAGCCGGTCGCATAATTTCCTGCCGTAGGCGCGGATTTCTCCGGGCGGCATTTTCAGGTCCACCATGCATTCAAGCAAAACCTTCGCGGCCTCCGGCAGGTAACTGGAGGCGTCCACCTGGTCGCAGTAAGCGCGCAGCATGCCGTAGGCGCGCCGCGGGTCGCCCGCCTGGCGGTAAAAACGCGATTCCAGCAGGATGTAATCGCCGCTGATTTTGCTCAGCGGAAGTTCCATTTCCCACGCGTTGAGAGCCTGGCGCGCTTCAAGCAGGTAGCCGTCTTCTGTCAGCCGCCGGACGTTTTCGGATGCCGAGGCATCCAGCAGCGCGCCGATCTTGCCTCTCGCGGAAGGAGGAGGCGGGGCGTTGGTTTCACCCCCGCCCGCCCGCGCGGCAGGTTCGGATTTCTGCCGTTGCTGTTGCACGGCATCGGTGATTTTTACCAGTCCGGCGCGCAGCTTGTCGGCCATGGAACCGCCGGAACGCGTCTCCCTGGGCTTATCGGCGACGCCCTTGGCGAGGGCGTCGTAGACGCCCGCAAACATGGCGCGTTTATGGCGCGCGAGGTTCTGAATATTGGCGTAGCGGCGGGTTGCAAGGTTTATGTCCCCGCCGAGGAAGGCAATGTCGCCCAGGCGCACCTGGGCCAGCTGGCCGATGGCATCGGAGCTCTGCGCCAGCGGGGCAAGCAGTTTCCGCGCGGTTTTCAGGTCGTTCCGATAATACGCATATATTTCGGCCTGGCGTATGACGAGCTGTTTCCGGCGGGTATCGTCCGTTGTTTCATCATGAAACTTTTGAACCCATTCCAGCGCGGCGCGCTGGTCGGAGCCGGCCGCGGCGTCCAGAAACAGCTCCTGCAAGGCAACGACCTGTTCCCCGGACAGCCGCGCGCGCATGCCCTCGGCGTAATTGCTGAAGAGTTCGCGCAGGAGGGCATAGCCGCTGCCGAATTCCAGGCTTCTCAGAAGATTGTTCCAGTAAGCGGCGTCCCATTGGGCGATTTTCTCCGGCGTTTTTTCATAGGCGCGGAGCATTTGCGTAATCGCCTGCCTGTAGGCCTGGCGGTGCTCGGGATTGTTCAGGCTGGTGGCGGCATGGGCAAAGGCATAGACGGGAAGCGCCGTTTTTGATTTCCTGGCGCCCGCCGCGGCGGAAAGCGTTATTTTGTGTTCTCGCAAACCAGGCAGCAACCAGAGAATGTTCGCGCCTTCCGTTTGCGCGCCGTCCTCAAAGAGCCAGGTGTAACGCGTGTCCGGAGAGTTTCCGGCGCACACGGCGTCCAGCTTATACAACAGCAACGGCGTTTCCTTGTCAAACCAGAAGACGTTGGCCGGGGCCGCGCTGATAAAGGCGACGGGCCCGCCGTCCCGCGACCGAACCGCCGCCACGACCGCCCCGCCGGAACGGACAATTTCATTCCCGCGCAGGACGCGCGTCTCCATCCGCGGTGTGCCCGCCATGGGAACATTGTCCGAGCGGATGCCGCCCAGTTCCTGGGCGTCGGCATTGGGCGTGCGCCACGTGAGAAACATCAATCCGCCCGTCTGTTTTGTGAAATAATCTCCCGCTCCGGGCGCGGTCTGAAACACCTCCAGCCGCTGGGAACCGTCCTTGATATCCACCCATTGCCCCGTTCCGCCCCATTTGTCAATGCGCTGGCGCGGCACAATGGTTTCACCGTTGACGCGCACCTCGGTTTCGCCGCTGAGGGTGAACGGGGCAACCCAGGTGCGTCCCGGATCCCATGTGGAGAGATAAGCCAGCAGATAAAAGACTCCGGGCCGCGGCCGGCCCGATAAATCCCCCCCGATGCTCAGCGGCGCGCGCGACGGCCCGATGGCGTTCCAGAATCGCACGTTCTGCCCGACGCGTCCAAACGCGCCGAGCGCCTGGGCATCGGCCAGTTTGCTTTTGCCGGGTTCGGTTATCAAAATGGAACTGGGCGTCAGGCCGGCGGACGGCTGCCAGAGCCGGTAATCTTTTTTACCCGTGAAATACATAAACACGCGCTCATCCTTGGCGCCGGGATCGGCAAACACCAGGCCGGCGAAACTTTTGGGATTGTGCCAGAGCAGGTAACTTTCAACCGCGCGGCCGCGCTCGGTTACGACCCGCGAAACCGGCGCGGGTCCCGGCAGAATTCCACCGTCCGGCAGGCAGAGGAAATAGCCCGCGCTGGAATGGGTGGGATGGTCCGCAAGGGTCAGTTCGCAGCGCAGCGGGGCATCGGCTACATGCCAGTCGGCCGCGCCGGCCGGCGCCGGAAAACACGATGCCGAAACGGTAAAAAGAAAAACCGCCGGGAAAACACGGCGCGCGGATTGCTTAAAGCGTTCCGCCAAAACATGCAACAATTTTTCAGGGAGCTTTGTGCTGTCCAAGGGCCGCCGCCGGCGCTTTTCGGATTGCGGTCCGGCCGCCCTGGGAAACATTGCCATAAAAGTTTTCATTTTCGGCCGTCGCGATGAACTCTCCGCCCGACCGGCGCAAAAGCGCAGACAACACGCCGTCCCGGATTGCCGGGCCGCCGGCGCCAGGGCCGCCGGCCGGAAGGGATTACTTGTTGCCGCCGCCTGCTCCGGGCACGCGTTCATCCATGATCTTTGTCACCAGAACCGGCGGGGTCGGCGGTTTCTTGGCCTCCGTGCGCGCCATCGGGGTTACCGGGCAGCAACAGCACGCGAGCAGTGTTTCAGAAGAGGAAGTTGTTCTGGGCGGGGCCGGCGGCGCTTTACGGTCGCGCGGCGGGGGCACAAAACCTTTTTCCCCGGTTCCGTCGCCGGCCAGCAGAGTTCCGGCGCAAAATGTCGCAATTAACGCCGCACTGAGCGCTTTGCTTCTTCCATGTTTTATATGTTTTTTGCTTTTCACGCCCGCTCTCCGCGCGGAAACGGCTTGCAATCCTGCGGTATAATACCCGTGAAGTTTTTGAAATAACCCATTTGGCTATTTCAAAAACTAACGTGGTTAACCCCGCGTGAGCAACGTAGGACGCAACGCGGCTACACGCCGTTGACTTTAGGAAACTTTTACCAAATTCTCCTCCCTTGTCAAGCGGTTTGTTTCCGTGATTTTCCGTAATGCGGGACAAGACGAAGTTTTCATGTCTTTTCTTCAGTTTCTTCCGTTGACATTTTCCGGCATTGTGTTAATCTGCAACGGTTTTTCTCACGTTAATTCATTGGTTTCATGCCGCGGGCAAATCCGCCCGCGGAGGAAAAAGGAGCATTAAGATGGCATCAAAAAAGAAAATGGCGGCGCGCGGTAAAAACAAAAAATACGTCTACCTCTTTGGGAGCGGCAAATGCACGGAGGGCAGGGCTGACATGAAAAACCTCCTCGGCGGCAAGGGCGCCAATCTGGCGGAGATGTGCCGGCTGGGGTTGCCCGTGCCGGCCGGGTTCACCATCACCACCGAGTGCTGCGTTGATTATTTCAGGAACAGAATGGGTTTTCCCGCCGCGCTGAAAGCGCAGGTTGAAGCGGCCCTGGCTAAAACCGAAAAACAAATGGGGATGATTTTCGGCGACCCCAAAAATCCGCTTCTGGTTTCCTGCCGCTCGGGCGCCAGGAAATCAATGCCCGGCATGATGGAAACCGTCCTGAACGTCGGACTCTGCACGGCCACTATTCCCGGCCTGATTGCCAAGACCCGCAACGAAAGATTCGTTTATGATTCCTACCGCCGCCTCATCATGATGTATTCCGACGTGGTCATGGAAAAAGCCGAGGGCATTGAGCCGGAGGAAGGCAAGGGGATCCGCGTCCAACTGGACAGACTCCTGCAGGAAATGAAAAAACACAAGGGGTACCAGAAAGACACCGACTTGTCCGCCGAAGACCTCAAGAAACTCTGCGAAGATTTCAAAACGCGCGTGCGCGTCGTGCTCGGCCGTGAATTTCCCGACGCCCCCATGGCCCAACTCTGGGGCGGCATCGGCGCGGTCTTTAAAAGCTGGAACGGCAAACGCGCCATCGCCTACCGGAAAATAGAAGGCATTCCCGACGACTGGGGCACCGCGGTCAACGTCCAGTCAATGGTTTTCGGCAACATGGGCGAATCTTCGGCCACCGGCGTCGCCTTCAGCCGCAACCCCGCCACCGGCGAGCATAAATTTTACGGCGAATGGCTCTCCAACGCCCAGGGCGAGGACGTTGTGGCCGGCATCCGCACGCCCAACCCGCTGAACGAGGCGACCAAGTCGGAGCACAACGCCGCGCTCCTTTCCCTTGAAAAGGGCATGCCGTCCGTCTACACCGAACTGGATAAGATCCAGAAAAAACTGGAAAAGCACTACAAGGACATGCAGGACATTGAGTTTACCATTCAGGAAGGCAAGCTTTACATGCTGCAATGCCGCGTGGGCAAACGCACCGGCACCGCCGCCCTTAACATGGCCATGGACATGGTTGCGGAAAAACTTATCCGCGAAACGGAGGCGGTCATGCGCCTCACGCCGGCGCAACTGGACGAACTCCTGCACCCGATCGTTGATCCGGCCGCGGAAAAACATACCCATATTCTTGCCAAAGGCTTGCCGGCCGGACCGGGCGGCGCCGGCGGACAAATCGTGTTTTCAGCCGCAGCCGCGGTGGAATGGGCCAAAAACGGCAAGAAAGTCATTCTCGTGCGCGAGGAAACCAACCCCGAGGATATTGAAGGCATGCGCGCCGCCGAAGGCATTCTGACCGCCCGCGGCGGCATGACCAGTCACGCCGCCCTCGTGGCGCGCGGCTGGGGTAAATGCTGCATCGTCGGCGCCGGCAGTATTCACGTTGACGCCGTTTACAAGAAAATGACGATCAACGGCCGGGATTTCAACGAGGGCGAACGCGTTACGCTGAATGGCACGAAAGGTTATGTTTACGAAGGCGAACTGCCGATGATCAGCGCCAGCGAGAATCCGCGCTTCAAAAAATTCATGGCGATCGTTGACAAATACCGCCGCCTCGGCGTCCGCGCCAATGCCGACACGCCCGCCGACGCGAAAAACGCGCGCGACTTCGGCGCCGAGGGCATCGGGCTCTTCCGCACCGAACACATGTTTTACGGCAAGGGCAGCGACCAGCCGCTCTTCATCCTGCGCAAAATGATCCTCAGCCGGACCACGGAAGAGCGCCGCAAGGCTTTGGATGAATTGTTCCCGTTTGTGAAGGCTTCCATCAAGGCCACCCTGGAGGCGATGGAAGGTTTGCCGGTTACGATCCGCCTGCTGGACCCGCCCCTGCATGAATTCGTTCCGCAGGATGCGGAAAAGCAGAAGGATCTGGCGCAGAGCCTCGGCATCTCGGCCGCCGACGTGCGCAAACGGGGCGAGCTGCTTTCCGAATCCAACCCGATGATGGGCCACCGCGGCGTCCGCCTCGGCATTACCTATCCGGAAATCGCCGAGATGCAGTTGCGCGCCATTTTTGAGGCCGCGGCCGAGATCATCAAAGCCGGCAAGAAATGCCAACCCGAAATCATGATTCCGGTAACTTGCGACGCGAACGAATTAAAGGATCAGAAAGCGATTGCCTGCCGGGTTTATGATGAAACGCTCGGCAAAATGAACATGCGCTCCATTCCGCATTTGTACGGCACGATGATTGAAATCCCGCGCGCCTGCCTGACCGCCGATAAAATGGCGGCGGAGGCGGGATTCTTCTCGTTCGGCACAAACGATCTGTCCCAGATGGGATTCGGCTTCAGCCGCGACGATACCGGCGCGTTCATGCAGGACTACCTTGACAAAAAAATCATCGCCGCCGACCCGTTCCAAACCATTGATCAGGAAGGCGTCGGCCAGCTGATTGAAATGGCGGTGAAGAAAGGGCGCGCCGTTCGCAATGACCTTAAAATCGGAATCTGCGGCGAGCAGGGCGGCGACCCGGCTTCGGTTGAATTCTGCTTCAAAACCGGGTTGAATTACGTAAGTTGCAGTCCGTTCCGCGTGCCGATCGCCCGCCTGGCGGCGGCCCAGGCCGCCATCAGCGCCGGTAAAAAAGGGAAAAGCAAATAATTCCGAAACCGCCGTATTTTTTTACGGCCCGGCGGCAGAAGAGGGTTCTTTACCCGTTTTGGCCGTCCGGCGGATTATGCCAACAGGGCCGCGGCGGTTGTGTAAGCGCGGGTGTGGGAAATGCTGATGAAAACCCGGCGGATGCGCCGCTGTCGGGCCAGTTTTTGGGCCCGGAGGCTCAGCTTCACAACGGGAGCTTTTAAATCCGCGGATATGATTTCAATATCCCGCCAGGATATTTTTCCGCCGATGCCGGTGCCGAAGGCTTTGGCAACGGCTTCCTTGGCGGCAAAACGGCCGGCGTAATGAATCCAGGGTCTTGCTTTTGCGCGGCAGTATTTTTTCTCGCCCGGCAGGAAAATACGGTCAATAAACCTTTTACCGCGGCTGGCAAGGATTTTGCGGAAACGGGGAATATCCACGATATCAATGCCCATGCCGGCGACAGGGCCGTTGAAATTGTTCGTTTTTGTCCCGCGTTTCATTTGTATACAGGCTGTATATCGTAAGCGGGCTCTCCGTCCGTCATCACCGGAGGGCTTTGCCAGAACCCCGCCCTTTTACCAAAATTCCGTTCAGCCGCGATATTTTGCCATTTTCTCAAGCATTTCGCGGACGGCGGCCTGCAGGCCGACAAACACGGCGCGCGCCACGATGCTGTGGCCGATATTCAATGTGTCCAGAAAAGGCATTTTCAGTATGCTTTTGATATTGCCGAGGGTGATCCCGTGTCCGGCATTGACTTTCAAGCCGACGGCATGCGCATAACGCGCGCCTTCAATAAGGCGTTTCTGTTCTTTTCGGGCGCCGGCGCCGCGGGCATTACAGAAGGCGCCCGTATGCAGTTCCACGCAGGGCGCGCCGATGGCGGCGGCCGCATCCAGTTGTTTTTTCTCCGGATCAACAAAAAGACTTACCATGATTCCGGCCGCGGACAACCGCCGGCAGGTTGCCTTCAGACTTCTTTGCTGGCCGGCGGCGTCAAGTCCGCCTTCTGTGGTCAATTCCCGGCGTTTTTCGGGCACGATACAGACCTCATCCGGTTTTGCCTTCAAGGCAATGTCCGCGATTTCCGGCGCATTGGCCATTTCAAGGTTGAGCGCGGCCTTTTTCAGCAAACGGCGCAGGGCAAACAGGTCATGATCCTGAATATGCCGGCGGTCCTCGCGCAGATGAATGGTGATGCCGTAAGCCCCGGCCGCCACGCATATCCGGGCCGCGTCAGTTACGCTCGGGTAATTTACCCCGCGCGCCTGGCGCAGGGTGGCCACATGATCAATATTCACGCCAAGTTTCAAGTTTTGCATGATATTTCATCGCCTCCGGAATTTGATCCGAGCAATTCCCGAGCCGCCTGAAGCGACCGGTTGTCCTGGACGTTGCCGAGCCGGGCCGGCGGCTGGATGCGTTTGACAAGCCCGGAAAGAACGCGGCCAGGACCGCATTCAACATAGCAATTAACGCCCGCTTTTTCCATTTCCCGAATGCAGTCAATCCATTTCACGGGGGAAATTATCTGCGCGACCATGGCGCGTTTTATTTCCTCCGGCGAACCGTGGGCGCGGCCGCTCACGTTGGACATCACCGTGCATTTCGGGGGATTAATCCGAACCTTTTCCAAAAACACGCGCATTTTTTCGGCGGCCGATTTCATCAGGGACGAATGGTAAGCCCCGGCCACGTTCAATAACATGACGCGCCTGGCCCCCGCCGCCCCCATCATTTTTTCGGCTTCCGCTATATTCGGTCTTCGGCCGGAAAGGACGGTCTGCTCGGACGAATTATAATTGGCAATTTCAACCCCGCTGTCCGCCGCGGCTTTCAAAAGCGTTTCATGCTTCAGGCCGATCACGCTCAACATGGCGCCTTCCTGCTCTTCGCAGGCCTCCTGCATGTAACGGCCGCGCGCTTCCAGCGCGCGCAGGCCGTCCTCAAAGGATATTGCGCCGGCCAGACACAGCGCCGACCATTCCCCGAGACTTAAACCCGCCGCCGCCTGAAATGAAAGATTTGATATTTCAAACTGCAAAGCCTGGAAGCAGGCGATCGTAACGGTGAAAATGGCCGGCTGACAGTGATTTGATTTCACCAGCTCGTTTTCCGGCCCCTCAAAAATTATCTTTTGCAGTTCATACCCGAGGATTTCATCGGCCTTTGCAAAGAGGGCGCGGCATCCGGGAAAAGAAGCGGCGAGTTCGCGCCCCATGCCGACGGTCTGGGCGCCCTGTCCCGCGCAGAGAATGGCGAGTTGATATTTCATGGCATTTCAAAGGCGGCAGATAGCCGCAAACAAATCTTTGGTTGCGCTGCGTTCTCTGCGTCTCTGCGGTCAATCGCCCGCGCGCCACGCTAGAGACGCACGGTCACCATTCCAGCAAAGTCGCCCCCCAGGTGAATCCCCCGCCAAAGGCCACGAGCAGGATAATGTCGCCGCTTTTTATCCGCCCCTGTTGCTCGGCCTCGTCCAGCGCCACTGGTATGGAAGCGGCCGACATGTTGCCGTAGCGGTTCAGATTGACAAAATATTTTTCCGCGGGCGCGCCCAGCCTTTCGCCGATAGCCTTGATAATGCGCATATTGGCCTGATGGGGAATGATCAGGTTGACCTGGTCTATTTTCACCGCCGCCTTTTTCAGCGCCTGATTGGCGGCGTCCACCATGGAATTGACGGCGTGCTTGAACACTTCCCGTCCCGCCATTTTAAGGTAGTGCAGGCGGTCATTGACTGTCTGTTGCGAGGCCGGATGCAGACTGCCGCCGCCCGGAAGATTCAGAAGACCGGTCAGGCGGCCATCGGAAGCAATGGAGGTTGCCAAAATACCGCGCGTCCCCGGCCGATGCCGGAGAACAGCCGCCCCGGCGCCGTCGCCGAAAAGGACGCAGGTGGCGCGGTCCTGCCAGTCGGTGATACAGCTCAATTTTTCGCTTCCGATCACGAGGGCGGTCCCGGCCGTCCCGTTGGCCAGGAACTGGCGGGCGATTTCAAGCCCGTAGATAAACCCCGAACAGGCGGCCTGAATATCAAAGCAGACCGCGCGGAATGCCTTTAATTTTTCCTGGACAAAGCAGGCCGTGCTCGGGAAGGGCATGTCCGGAGTAATGCTGGCGACGATAATCAAATCAATTTCATCGGCCGTGACGCCGGCTTTCTGCATGGCGCGCTGGGCGGCTTTTTGCGCAAGGTCGGATGTTACCTCGTTGCTCGCGGCAATCCGCCGCTCGCTGATACCGGTGCGCGTGGTGATCCATTCGTCGGAAGTGTCAACCATCTGCGCCAGTTCGGCGTTGGTCAGCACTTTTTCGGGGACATACGAGCCGGCGGCAATCACCGAAACGGAGCGCAGCGGCTCGCTGGCGGCGGCGGCTTTTTTAATCGCATGGGGCGTCATGGCAAATCCTCTATGGTTTTGATGATCATCTCATTAATCTCCTGATGGACCGAATCGCGCGCGACCCGGATGGCGTTAAAAATGGCGCGGCCCGACGACGCGCCATGGCATATGATGCAAATGCCGTTGACGCCGAGCAGGGGCGCGCCGCCGTACATTTCCGGGTCCATGGTCCGCTTCATCTTGTTCAGCGCGCTTCTCAGGCAGAAAGCTCCGAGCTTTCTCCATGGATTGCTGGTAAACTCGCGTTTGATCCATGTTCCCACGGCATGCGCCACGCTTTCGCTTGACTTTAAAATGACGTTGCCGACGAAGCCGTCGCAGACCGCAACATCAATATTTCCCTTGAACAAATCATGGCCTTCAATGTTGCCCTTGAAGTTCAGCTGCGAGGCCGACAAAAGGCGGAAGGCTTCTCTGGTGGTCTCGTTGCCCTTGGAATCTTCCGTGCCGACGCTCATCAGCCCGACGACCGGCTGCGGATTGGAAAGGATCTTCTTGGCGTAGACATGGCCCATGACGGCAAACTGCAGCAGCAGGCCGGGCGAACAGTCAGTGTTTGCGCCGGCGTCAATCAAAACGAACGGCTTGGAAGGCGTCGGCATCATGGTTGCGATGGCCGGACGTTCAACCCCCCGCAGGGTGCGCAGTTTCAAGGCGGCGGCGGCCATCACCGCGCCGGTGTTGCCCGCCGAGATCATCGCCTGGGCCCGGCCGCTTTTGACAAGATCAACGGCCCGGTTGATGGAAGAATCCTTCTTGTGGCGGACGGCGTTAACCGGACTTTCTTCCATGCCGATGGATTCCGCGGCGTGGAAAATTTCAATGCGGTCCGGCGTCTGCCCGAAAACGCGCAATTCGCGGACGATAACGGCCTCATCGCCGACCAGGATGATGCGCTCAATATCCTTCAGAGAGTCAACCGCCTGTAATGTTCCGGCAATGATCGCGCGCGGGGCAAAGTCGCCGCCCATGGCATCAATGGCAATCTGCATAGGGGATGAGACTTTCAGCTTTTCACGGTAACGGAAAGAACCTGCCGCCCCCGGTAATATCCGCAGGAGGGACAAACCCGGTGGGGAGGCTGCAGCTCGCCGCAGTTGGGACACGGCCTGGTTGAGGTCAAAAACAGCTTATGCGATCGTTTCCGCATCCTTGTTTTGCTCTTGGATACTTTTCTTTTTGGAACCGCCATACGATTTTCTCCTTATTTGCCGACAACCGAAATTCAACGCGGCATGCCGTTATGAATCTCGCTTCTTGCGGGGCAGGCGCAGATCGCCCAATTTCTGCCAGACATCCGGCTCGGCGGCCGGCTTGCATTTACAGCTTTCCCGGTTCAGATTGGCGCCGCATACGCGGCACAGCCCGCGGCAGGTTTCAGAACAAACCGCCACCATTGGCAAGGCAAGGAGAATATCCTCCCGCACATCGGCGGTCAAGTTGATTAATTCACTTTTTGAGGTCAGGGCGAAATTGCGGTAAAAATCCGTGATAAGAACTTTCCTGGAAAAACTGTCGCCGCAACGGGCGCAGCGGCATGCAAAACCGATTTCCAGCGCGCCGCGCACGATCAATTCGCCGGATAACAACTGCGCGGTCAGGTCGTACGCCAGAGACCCTTCCGGCCGCGCCAGGCCGCCGGTCTCAATTTCCAGCGTTTCCGCCGGCGCGCGGCCGCGGATTCTTTCGGGCTTGGCGCGCAAGCGCCGGGGTTCAATAATTAAGGACATGGCAAAACCGTAGTCAGAATTCAGTGGCCAGCAGGCGAGAGGCGGAATATGATTCGGGGAATTTCATGGCTTTTTTTCAAACTCTGACTGCTGACTACTGGCTCCTGACTGCTTGATCTTCTTTTTCAGCGCCTGCTGCACAAAATCCGGCACAAACTTGCCGGTGTCCCCGCCCAGGGCGGCCACTTCGCGCACCGCGCTGGAGCTTAAAAAACTGTAGGATTCTTTCGTCATCATGAAAAACGTCTCAATATCCGGCGCCATGTGGCGGTTGGTCAGCGCCATTTGAAATTCATATTCAAAATCGGAAAAAGCGCGCAAGCCGCGAATGATCACGTGCGCCCCTTTTTGACGGACATAATTCACGAGAAGACCGTCAAATATTTCCGCTTCTGCGCCGGGAATCCGGCGGCAAAGCCGGCGGGCCATGACGAGACGCTCGTCCGCCGCAAAGAGGGTGGTTTTGCGCGGCTTGGCCGAAACGGCAATCACAATATGTCCGAATATGCGCGCGGCCCGCCTGATCAAATCAACGTGCCCGAGCGTCAGCGGATCAAAAGTTCCGGGATAAATGGCCAAGTCTTTCATTTTACATCCTGCGCCGGCACGCGCGAACCGTGAATCCGATAAATGCAAACCCGTGTTTCGCCGTACAGCTTTTCCCGGCAAACATCCCACCCTTGCGCCTCAATTAAAGGCGATTTTGCGCCGGATTCAATGATTACACGTCCGTCTGGCGAGAGAATAGACCGCCGCGAAAGATGAAACAAGATTTTTTTTGACCATTCCCCTTCGGCGTCATAAGGCGGATCGGCAAAGATAATATCGGCAATACAAGGAACCGGATCACGCGTCAGAAAACTTACGGCATCCGACCGGACTATGAGAAGTCTGTTTGTTTCAGCGGCTTTGTCCTTTTCATCCGCCTTTCCGCCTGTCAGCCGGCGGACATTTTTCCTTAAATACGGCATAACGAAACGATCGTTCTCAATAAAACACGCAAAAGCCGCGCCGCGGCTCAATGCTTCCAGTCCGAAAGCGCCCGTGCCGGCAAAAAGATCCAGCACTTTTGCCCCCCGGATAACGTTTTGCAGGGACGAGAATATGGCCGCGCGCACGCGGTCCTGCGTGGGCCGCACCCCTTGCGGGGGCACATCAAGCAGACGTCCCCTGAAAATTCCGCCTGTAATGCGAATTGACATTATCCCGCAACCTTTCAATTATTTTTGGCACTTGATTCCCCGACCAAAATCCCCTTTATTTATAGGCGGCTGATATACCCATTAGCACCTGAAATGTCAAAAGCCGTGATGAAAAGCAAGAAAATAATGCTGGGTAAGGATGATGTGGGATGAAGCATATGCGCGGTGCATTTCGTTCGGAAAATCTCCGGCGATTCCGGCGCATCTGCGGATTTCCCGCCCTCACGCATACACGAGTATAGCGTTTCGGGCGGCGCATCCGCATTCCTGCCCCGCAAGGCGTGGTTTTAAGAGAGCATCAAGGATTTGGCGGAAGGGTCGCGTGTCTTTAACGGCAGCCATTTGATCCATGAAGCGGTTGTTGAATGCGATCTGAATGCCGCAGGGGAACCAGGTTTGGAGGCGGACACTCATAAAGCCGAAGAGGGGATGGTCGTAATAAAAGTAAAGATGTTTGCAGCGGGAAAAGAGATGCCGCAGTTGAGGGAAACCGGCCTGGGCGTCATAGTGGGCGCGGAAAGAGGAACAGACTTCGACGCAGTACCAGACGCCGATGAGACCGTGTTTGATGCCCAAGTCGCGTTGTCGTTGATGGGCAATGGCTTCCTTGCGTTCATTGGAGGAAGCAATAGGTTCATGCATAAGAATTTCAAACTTGCCGCAAAAGAGCGCAAAATCGGGGGTAGGAGCCGAACCCCTGTTCGGCGATGCATCTGGTGTTTGGAATCGCCGCATGGGGATGCGGTTCGTCCGGAATCGCCGCATGGGGATGCGGCTCCTACGCCGCTCAAATACAGTTGCCGCTTTTGGCGGCCTAATTGAAACGCCTTGTCCACAGGTTTTGCGCGCATAGCGGTCGGCATGTTCCACGATCAATTTCGATTGGGCCATCATCCGGGGCTTGTAGTTTTTGTTGAGGACGCCGCGCCAGCGGAGGAAGGCCATGGCGCCGTCGGCATAGGCGATGGGGCGGAGGCAGCCTTTGAAAACGCTGCGGTCGAAGCCGCTGATAACGCCCTTGATTTTATTGCTGAATCTTTGTGTAAACGAGTTCATGCGCCGTCCTCCTGTGATGGTTGTTTGTTCACCCATAACATATTGGGTTGCGGGCAGAGACCGCTTTGGATTGTGGAGTTTGACTCAGTATCGTCAGCGGACTTCATTGGTGAGTCTAGTGGCGTTAAAGTCTATGCAACGAGCAAAGGTTCTGGAAATGTTGTAGTTCAGCTTAAGGTTACTCCCTCTGGAGTTACGTTGCCAAGCGGATTTGTTTCATGGAACGGAGGGTCTGCAGGAAGCGATCAACTCCAGCGGATTCTCTCAAAAGCATCTCTTATAGAAGCCGGAGAGGCAATCACGGCCAGTGCGAATTCTGAAACTGTGTTTAATGGCCGTGTCTATGTTTTCAATGGCGCACCAAATCCTGCGTCTGTGTATATCCATGTTCCGGTTACAAGGAATGATTCTATTGCTACTCCCTTTGGTCTCACTGACAGGGCGGAAATCTGGTATCCTGATGATAAGTACTTAATTTATTATGAGAGCAAAAAATGGAAATTTGTTTTTGACGAAGTATATTATGAGATAAAATGGGGTGTAAATAACGGTGGCCGCGCGGATGTTCCGAACCCAGCGGCTAATCCTTTTCCTCTTGGAATGGGCATGAGCACCAACAGCACGGAATATGAAAAGAAGACTCAAGCAAAAGATGATTTGACTCCTAATGATATTGGATGGCCGACAAGGGATTGTTATTGGGCGTCAGCGTTGAGTCAACAGCATGAATTATTCCATGTCAGTGACTGGCTGAATAATTATTATACGCCAAAAGTTTATGAGGCGGAGAGTTGGATAGAAGCGCAAGAAGATGAAGTGACTTTGTCAAACCTTGTTCCGAATGATGTTTTGAATACAAGAAAGTCGTCATTTTATAATAAATTAATTCCGGTTACCAAAGACGCAAATGATGAATATGACCCCGAAAAAGAAACTAGGGCGTACGGAGATGGAAAAGCAAGCTATCAAAGTTTGGCTGATTCAATAATCCCATAAAGGAATAAATAAAATGAATAAAGTAACGCAATTATTGTTCACGTTGGTTTTTATAGCCATAAACTTAATAAGCGGAGGAATTAACATGGCTTTTGCGACTGATGCTCCGAATAAAGAAATGGCTTTTCAAGCTGAATTACAAGAGAAAAGAGAGTTTTACATCAAAGTTTCAGGAAAAAAGCCGACCCGTGAAAACCTAATCAATAGTCTCAAGATCAAGAATGCAGACGGACTAAAATCAACTGAAATAGTCATGGCGTTTAATCTGCTGGAAATGGAAAAGGAGAAGGACAGGACGTTAGTTCCCGAAATTATTAAATGCTATAATAATAATTCAGATTGGCTTATTCATGTTAAATGCTCGGAGATGCTTCTTGATCTTGATGAAGAAAAGGGTGTTGAGATGGCAAAGAAGATAATTAACGACCCGCAGGCAAACTTGGAAGCCAAATTAAGTATGAGCAAAAGGCTCGTAAAGAAAGGGAAGCTATTTGCTTATCCTGTGTTGCGCGAAGGGCTTACAACAAGCAATAGTTACCGGAAGAGGATGGCCATGGAATTATTGGAGAAATATCGTCCTTATGACGGCAAGGCATGGGATGAAAAATCCGGCAAAAAGATTAATATTGCTCAATTATTGAAAGACGTAAACATTAAAGTTTCCACAAATAGAACAGATGTCAGCGTTGAGCCAATTGAATATATCGCTGAGACAAATCTAAATTTAAAAGTTGGCGATTCAGGAAAAACGGAGGCTGTCTCGGCTACCAATACCACGGCGCAATGAACGCTACATGAAACATGTTGTTATAATTATTGCGCTATTATTAACCGGTTCAACACAGCGGGCCAGTGCAGAAGCTAATACGACGGGGAAAAATAAAGATGCTGTTGTTCGCGCGGAATGCATAAATGTCAGTGCGGGAGTAACAGTAGGTTTTCGTGTTGAGGTTATGAATCCTAGCCAGGATAAAAACCTCGTGCTTGTTGTACGCGACAGCATGTCTAGTTTATTTCATATCCAATTAATAAATGAAAATGGATTGGACATCTCTCCTTTGAGATCACCAGTATCATCTGGTAGATGGGGGCCTTATCCCCCTTTGAAGAATAAGCACGAGATAATATTGCCTGGAAGTAATTGTTTTTGTTTTATTCCTGTTCCGAGCCAAGTCCGTATTGACCTAGTGAAGCCCAATGAAAACAATCTTAAGCCGACTCCGGATGGTAAATATATGGCAGAGATTCTTGTTACTACCTCTTACTTTATACAAGACAAAGAAGAAAAGTCAATTCCAAAATCTCCTAAATTTCAAAGTCTACGCCTAACGTTACCACGTATTCCTATCATAGTAGATTCAAAGCAGTTAGGTCAGAATATTGAGGATATGTATCGGGGAGAATTGTCGGGGTCCGAAACCAATAAACAGACACAAGTCTCTCCAATCAACAATCCTAGCAATAACGAATGATGGAGCCTTGTTCTAATTGATGGCGATGGGATTATATAATCTCGACTTGATTATATGCGCTTTTTCAGTGTCGGCACTTCTGATCGCCTTTCTATCATCCTTCAGGCCGAGGAATTCATACTTTCAAGAGAACAAGGCAAAGACCGGTTTGTCAAAGAGTCAACCGCGCTTTCAAAGCTTTTTGCGCTGGCCGTTCCGCATGAAGACGCACTTGCTTTGACCAATGAAATCGCCTTCTTCCAATCCGTCCGGGCACGGTTGCTCAAATTTGAAGGCGAAGGTGATAACGGCGATAAAAAGAATTATGAATCCACTATCCGGCAGATCGTGAATCAGGCGGTTGAATCAACCGAAGTTGTGGATATTTTTGATGCGGCTGGTATTAAGAAGCCGGATATTTCATTGCTCTCTGAAGAATTCCTGCAAGATGTAAAGGAGATGAAGCACAAGAACCTTGGCATTGAACTCTTGAAGAAGATTCTCAATGACGAAATCAAGGTGCGGCTGAAATTCAATATTACCGAAGGTAAAAATCTTCTGGATATGCTTGAGGCATCATCTATCTTGCCCACGGAGGAATTTTCCAGGCACCGTCTGGAAAATCCGACACAATCACTTGATCCAGGGTTTTTCCGTCGGCTTATTGTCCTTGCTTTTGGTTTGATCGCCGGATTTTTCAATCATGACGGCCGGGGGAGGATCGTCCCTGCCTTGTTTGAACTCGCGCGTTTCCAGGGGCAGTTTGGAGCGCGGAACGTCGTAGGGATTGAAAGAACGTTTGGGCGCGTTGACGTCTTCCAGGCGCAGGCCGTAGGAATCGGCCAGCCTTTTCCACTCGCGGGAGCTGAACTGGAAATATTTGTCCATCCCGTTGATCAGATCGGCGGGGTTCAGGGTCGGCAGTCTTTCAACCCGGCACGGCCAGCCCATGTCCTGCAGGAGAATTTTCGGCACGGTTTGATCGTCGCCGAAAATAAACGCGGGTTTCGGGGGAGGGGCGATAAAACGCAACGCGCGGAAATCATCAAGGCTGACGTATTGCCAGGCGCTGCCCGTCCAGACATGCAACAGGGGGTTGTCAGAGCCGGGCTTGCCCCGGAATGAGACCAGAGTTACCGCGCGCATCTTTACAAAGTCAAAGGCCAGTTGCAAAACGGCCGGCCGCGCGGGAACGATCAGCAGGGCATCCGCGCCGCGCTTGAACGGCGGATTCAGGGCCCGTCCCTCCGCGCCCGACAGTAAAAAAGATATGCCGGCGATCCCTGCAACCGCGAAAACAGAAAATCTTTTCATTTGCCGCCTCCCTCAGATAATGATATCGTTTCGGTCCATTAAATAACATATTGTTTTGTAAATCAAGAAAAAATTGCCGGGCCGCGAAAACAACTGCGCGGTAATCGCGGTTTCATTCATATGGGCGCGCTTCAAACCACAATGCTGATAACGGGGGCGTCCGTTCTGGCTTATCTGGTCGGCGCGTTTCCGACCGGTCTACTACTGGCGCGCGTGAAGGGCGTTGACATCAGGCGGGTCGGCAGCGGCAATATCGGCGCGACCAATGTCTACCGGTGTGTTGGCCGCGGCTGGGGTGGGTTGACTTTTGCGATTGACTTGCTGAAGGGTTATCTGCCCGCCGCGTTTTTGCCCGTCCTGTGCCGGAAACTGGGCGCTGAAATTTCCGGCGCGCACCTGGCGTTGCTTTATGGGTGCCTGGCCGTTGTCGGTCATAATTGGCCGGTCTATTTGCGTTTCCGGGGCGGCAAGGGAATGGCGACCGGCGCCGGCGCCCTGCTGGGGATCGCGCCGCTGGTTCTGCTGGCCGGCGCGCTTGGCTGGGTGATGTTTTTTCTGGCGACAAGGTATGTTTCTTTGGCCTCCATGCTGGCGGCCGTTCTGACGGCCGCCTGTTCGTGGTGCATTTATCGCGGGCAGATATTGATTCCGGCGGCGCTTTCCCTCATGGGCATAATCATTATCTGGCGCCATAAGACCAATCTGCGGCGGCTGCTCGCCGGCACCGAATACCGTTTTAATTTTGGCGGCGGGGCGCGAAAGGATAAAGGAACGGGGGTTGGATCATGAAAAACATTGCAATCATCGGCGATGGAGGATGGGGCACGGCGCTGGCGCTGCATTTTGTCTCCGGTAATTTCCGGGTCAGAGTCTGGGGGCCGGATGCGGGCTACCTGGCCTCGGTGCGAAAGGCGCGCAAAAACAGGTTTTATCTGCCCGGCATTTCTCTGCCTTCCGGCATTGGCTGGACGGCCGATTGCGGCGAAGCGGCGGACGGCGCCGATCTGGCGGTGCTGGCCGTTCCCAGCAAATATTGCCGCGCCGTTTTCCAGCGGTTTGCCGGTTTGTTCGGCAATAAATGCGCCATTTTGAGCGTTAGCAAGGGGTTTGACCCGGCCACCGGGAAACGCATTTCCGGGGTTGCGGAGGAATATTTCGGCCGTCTTCCAATCGCCGTTCTTTCCGGTCCGAGCCACGCGGAGGAAGTGGCGCGGGGCATACCGACGGCGGTCGTGCTGGCGGCCCGCGAACATGCGTTCGCGGTCCGCCTGCAAAAGGCGATTATGTCGCCGAAGTTCAGGATTTATACTTCGGAAGACGTGGTCGGGGTGGAGCTGGGCGGGGCGTTGAAAAATATTGTGGCCGTCGCGGTCGGCGTCAGCGACGGTCTTGGTTTTGGGGATAATACGCGGGCGGCGCTGATCACGCGCGGCCTGGCGGAAATGACAAGGATCGGCTGCCGACTCGGCGGCCACCCGGAGACATTTGCGGGCTTGAGCGGCATGGGCGATTTGATTGTAACCTGCACCAGCCGCTTGAGCAGGAACCGGTCCGTCGGGGAAAGGCTTGGCAAGGGCGAAACGATGGACGCAATCGCGGCCTCAATGAAACAGATTGCCGAGGGGATTACTACCTGCGCGGTTGCGGGCGGCCTTGCGCGGAAATACGGCGTTTCCGCCCCGATCATCAACGAGGTGCAGGCGTTGGTTTACCGGGGAAAGAACCCGTCGTCGGCGGTGGCCTCATTGCTGGGCCGCGCGGCGCGGCCCGAAAGGGATAAGGCGCCATGACAACGCGAAAGCCGATCATGGCGTTGTTTTTGTCCGGCGACGCGCTGCTTCGGTAGTTGACGGCCAGGATTTCCGGGTCGTGGTTGTTCCAGGCGGCCCCCCGCAGAGCCCGCGCTGTTTTGGTTTCATCAAACCAGTTCTGGCACCATTCCCAGACATTGCCGCCCACTCCGTAGAGGCCCCATGCGTTCGTTCCGCTTTTGTCCACCGGGGCGGACACAATGAATCCGTCGTTATGGCCCGCGATGAATTTTTCGTCGTGAAATATGCCGTAAAACATTCCGGCGCCTTCCACGCCCTTGTAATTGAACGAGTCCGGCGGCGGCCATTGATTGCCCCACGGATATTTCAATTCCAGACCGCAGTCGGCGAAAACGAGCCATTCCTGTTCGGTCGGCAGACGGCAAGCGAACCCCGGCGGGAGCCGGTCTTGAAAGTTGCGGTTCAGCCAGCCGCAGTAGTTGTTGGCGTCCTCCCACGAAACCATCGCCGCCGGCTGGTCCGGCATATCCAGAATGTTGTTGTAATATCTTTTCGGATCATGCGCGCGGTTAAAACGGCTGTACTGCGCGTTGGTCACTTCATCGCGTCCGACCCACATGGCCAGGGGAGCGATCCAGATAAATGAAATATATTCTTTTTCACCGATCCGCAGATTGAAGATTTCCGCCGCGGTTTTGCCGTCCGTCCCGCCCCGGCCGGATTTGTCCGCCTGCCCGGCGGGATTTTCCTGCTGAGTTTGCGCCGCCGCGGCATCATCCATTTCCAGACCGCGGGCGGCGGCCAGTTCCTTGCGTTCGCTTGGGTTGAAATGGAAATATTCCGACAGGACGGCCAGGGTCGGCAGCCTTTCAATTCTGCACGGCCAGGCCAGGTCTTGCCGGATGACCCTGGGCACGATAGAATCGTCGCCGATGATGATTGCCGTTTTGGGCAGCTGGTCAACGAAACGGAGCGAGCAAAAGTCGTCAAAATCCAGGGGGTGCCATTTTGTTCCCGTCCAGATGTGCAGCCGGGGCTTATCGCCGGGCCTGTCCCGGAAGGCGACCAGGCGGATGGGGCGGATGGCGGCGATTTCAATGGCCGGCTGCACAACCGCCGGTTGAGCGGGGATTAGCAGGATGACATCATTATTCCGCGCCGCCGGCTCGCTGCCGCCGGCCGCGCCGAGCGTGATCATATACAAGCCCAGCAGGGCGGTCTGTATTCTGCAGCTATGCGCTCGCAAAATCATGATTTACAACAACGGTTTACAGTGTTAAAAAATAACAGGGCGAGTGGTGAAACCGGCAGACACGCAAGACTTAGGATCTTGTGCCGCAAGGCTTGCGGGTTCAAATCCCGCCTCGCCCATGCTTTTGCCGGTCCGGCGGCCGGATTTCCGCGGGTCTGTTTTCACTCTCCATAATATTTTTTGACCAGGGGCGAAAACAGGTCTTCTTCAATCTTGACTATCGCGATTTCCCGTTCGGCGTTTTCAACGGAATCAGAGGCGTGTGCCGCATTCACCATGATGTCGTGGCCGAATTCGCGCCGGACGGATCCGGGCTGCGCCTTGCTTGGGTCGGTGGGGCCGAGCAGGCGGCGTATTTTTTCCACCGCGTCCGGTCCGGCATAGACCAGGGCGAGGCACCTGCTGCGGCCATCCCTGGCTTTTTCCTCGCGGGTGCAGGCCGGCGGATAACAGCCGGTCATGAATTTGATGATCTGGTTAAACTGCTCGTCGCCCACCAGCGGGCCGATGTTGTCTTCTATCATCTTCCGGATATCCGGAGAAACCTCTATATGGAACTCTTGTTCAAGCATTTTTACGGTTTTCTCGCCCACCCGGCTTTTCATCTTTTCGCGCAGAACGGGCCGCACCGGCCGATAAAATTCCTCCGCCTGCAATACGCTCATTTGGTGGACCTTGGCGGCGATGATTCTCAATCCCGAACGCGAAAGCATGTCAATGATATTGCCGGGCCGCGAACTGGGGAACATGAAATTATCGGGCTTGATCAGCACCAAGGTCCGCTGCCATTGGCCGCTGCCGGCGTTAACATCAACGGCCGCCTTGAGCAGACCGCCGTCGGTGAAATTGTAGCGGTTCCATAATTTCAAGGTTGCCGCCGCGTCCTCATGTCCCGACCCGATCAAAACCGCCGGCTCAAAATATTTTACCTTCTTGTCATCGTCAACCACGTAGTCGCCGAAGGTGTCGCGGATGGTTTCCCCGCTGCCTATGATTACGGGGCCGGCCGTGTTGATGACCTTTTGAACGGCGTTTTCGCCCTCCAGCAGAATCATCATGACCCGCCGCGGCCGGCCGGTTTTATGGTCGGGGGCGTAATTTTTCCGGACATAGTCTGCCAGGAGAGAGCGTATTTCGGGCGCCAGGTTGCGGCTGCTGCTGATGAGGCCGGCGTATTCCTCAACGAGCCGGGCGCTGGGGGCAAACATGCGCGCGCCGACCAGATCTAGACCGGTGCGGCTCATGAAACGGCCGAGCACCCCGCCCGTTCTTGACTTGGCGATCGTGTAGGGATTGATCAGGACAAATGCCAGTTCATTAGTCATATTTACGGAAATTAATTGATTAATTTGAGACAATAGTATTATCCTGCCGGCAAATAGACAAGTAAAATTATTGGCGTCGTGTTTTTTACATCCCGCCCGCGGCGGGTGGAACATGGGGGCGGGAGCAAGGCAGGTATGAATAAAATTATCAGAAGCCAGGCCGCAGTCTGCCTGGCGTTGGTGCGGGAAACGGACCGCGCCGTTATTGCGGATCGCCAGAGCGCCGACCAGGTACTTGCCCGCGTCTACCGGCGGCACCGGGAATACGGCGCGCGCGACCGGAGGTTTTTTTCAAACGCCGTCTTTTCCTGGTTCCGCTGGCGCGGCTGGCTGGAAACGCCGGACGACAGGCGCGTTGCCGCCGCCCTGCTTTTGGACGCGGCGGAAATTCCGCCGCAGGCGGAATATATGGCGGCAAGTTCCGGCCGGGCCGGCGCCGGGCTGAAAGCCCTCGGCGCGCTGAGTCTTGAGGAAAAAGCCGCCGGCTTGCAGGCGCTGTTAGAAAGCGGTCCGCGGCGGATTGAACAGCTGGCGCCGGACTGGCTGGCGGATTTTCTGTTTATTCCTCCTGACCGCGACAAGGAATCCTGGCTGCGGCGATGCTTGGAAGCTTTTCAGTCCAGGCCGCCGGTATGGATAAGACTGCGGCGGGGCGGAGAAGACAGCGCTTTGAGCCGGCTCGTTAAAGCCGGCTATGTAACAGAATGCCACCCCCTGCTTTCGCAGGCGGTCTTTATCAAAGGCGGAAAACAATTTGACGCGGCCCTTTTTCCGGAAATCCAGGTGCAGGACCTGGCGTCGCAGTGCGCGGGATTGTGCTGCAGCCCGCAACCGGGGGAAAAATGGTGGGATGTCTGCGCCGGTTCCGGCGGCAAAAGCCTTCACTTGGCGGACCTCATGCGGGACTGCGGACAAATCCTGGCAACTGATGTCCGGCCGGCCATCCTGGAACAACTCTCAAGACGCTTGCGGCGTGACAGGCATCCCTCCATCCGGCCTTTGTCCTGGGATGGCTCTGCTGATCCCGCCCCGGGAACTTGTTTTGACGGCGTTCTGATTGATGCGCCTTGCTCGGGGCTTGGGACCTGGGCCCGCAATCCCGACGCCCGTTGGCGGATGTCCGCCGGGCAAATCGCGGATTATGCCGTCATTCAGCAAAATCTCCTGCAAATTGCCGCGCAAAAAGTCAAGCCGGGCGGCCGGCTGGTTTATGCAACCTGCAGCCTGACCGAAGCGGAAAATACAGGAGCCGTTAATGCATTCCTGCAACGGGAGAAAGGGTTTTATATGGAAACAACCGCAAACCCGTTGACCCGCGCGCCCGCCGGCGGTTTGATCTGGATCTGGCCGTGGGAAGGCAACTGTAATGGATTTTTTCTGGCCGTGATGCGGAGAGCAGGGCTGTGTTACCCGTGGTGGTAACACAGGCTGAATCAAGAAGATAGAAAATAAAACTGGACAATCCGGAATCTGTCTGCTATTGCTTTCCGGCATGAATACAAACACTTGGAAGCAGTATGCA
>JAQUQV010000014.1 GCA_028715905.1 Kiritimatiellia bacterium | reverse complement strand
ACACGCTGGTAGAACGGGGTAGTCTCCCACCCCCAGAGATCAAGATTTACCTTGCCCGGATTACTTGTGAACAGCGAATGTTCAGATACAACTGGCTTTCGGCTAATTAGGACAGCAATGGAATCCGGTTTTGTTTTAACATCCTGCGCCAAACTGCAAGCGCCCTTCAGCGACATTAAAACTGATATTAGGTATACCATTGTTATCTTCATCTTCATTGTTGTGCGCCTCCTCCTGTTGTTATTTTCGCCAACCGTAAACACTGAACCGTGAACTTTTGAACCGCGCCGATTTTTCTTGATTTAGAATCAAAATACACGTAAATGCATTTATTGTGAATAGCAGGTCGTCTCAAAGTTTTGGCAATTCGTCTCACCGGATGATTGGCGTAAAGCCGTGGAACAACTACAATCTGATCGTATGGGCGGCCGGTCAAAAGTATGATTTCCACAGCCATCCCCATTTTCAAGCAATCCAAGTGCTGGATGGGCGACTGGAAGTGGATTATGGCGAGGGATGGAAAGCGATTGCCCCCGGCTATGTCCATATATTGCCGCCCGGCCGCAGTCATAGGCTTAAAACAAGCGCCGGACACCGGCAATTCGGCCTTAATTTCACCACCAAGCCCGACAAGATGGGCTTGGTGGACGCAATGAGAACGGCCTTTCCGGTTCCGGCCATCCACTCCATGGGTTTCCACGTGTCTTGGCTGGAGAGTCTGAAGGCAGATGCCGTCATTCTGGGAAACGTGGCGAGATTGCGCATGCTGAACACGCTCATGGACTGGACGGTCGGCCTGATTGGATCAAAGCTTGAAAGTAAAAGCGATCCGGAGGCCATGCGTCTTGCCAGGATTCTCGAGACTTGGAACCGCCGTTCCATAAACGTGACGGATGCCGCCAAACAGATTAATTGCAGTCGGCCAAAAGCGCAACGGATTTGCAACAGGCGATTCGGATGCGGAATTATGAAGCTCCATGAAAAAATGCGCATGGAAGAAGCATCGCGTCTTCTGCTGAATTCCGGCCTGAGCATTGGCAAAGTTGCCGACGCGTGCGGATTCGAAGACATATACAGTTTCAGCCGGGCTTTTACCAGGGTTGTCGGTCTTTCACCTTCCGCGTTCCGGCGAAAAACAAAGGAAGGTTGATAATTTAACGAGACGAAGAAATGGCATCCGGGCAAAAAACAGGCAAATATGCATAGACAGTTGGCATATTTACCGTTATTCTGCTGGTCATGCGTACACGATTGCTTAGATTGTCCTTCCGCCAACAGACCCTGGCCCGTCCGAATGAAAGCTGATCTCCTTGATATTCCTGATGAGCTGGCCGTTATCGCCGGGCGCGGCGCATATCCGCTGATGCTGGCGGAGTCGGCCCGCCGGCAGGGCGTGCGGAAAATATTCGCGGCGGCCTTCAAGAACGAAACCGAACGGGCAATTGAAAAACTCGCGGATGAAACCCTCTGGTTCAAATTCGGCCAGTTAGGCGCCGTCCTGGAAGCGGTCAAGGCCAGCGGCGTCAAACATGCCGTCATGGCCGGACAAATCACGCCGCTCAGCCTGTTCCGTCTGCGGCCGGACGCCAAAGCGCTGGCGCTTCTGGCCGGGATGCGGCAGCGCAACGCGCGGACAATTTTCGGCGCGGTCTGCGCGGAATTTTCCGCCATTGGCGTGCAATTGCTCCCTGCCTGGCAGTTCATGGAAAATTCATTGCCGAAGGCCGGCCAGCTCAGCCTCCGGCCGCCGACCGAACGCGAACAAAAGGACATTGAACTCGGCATGCGCGCGGCGAAAGCCGTCAGCGCCCTTGAAATCGGCCAGACGGTCGTCGTCAAGGAAGGCGTCATTCTGGCGGTAGAGGCGTTTGAGGGAACCGATCAGACTATTCTGCGCGCCGGAGATTTGGGCGGCACGGGCGCGGTGGTGGTTAAGACGGCGAGAAACGACCACGACATGCGTTACGATATTCCGGTGGTCGGACTCAAAACCATGAAAATCCTGAAAAAGATAAAAGCCGCCGCCCTGGCCGTTGAGGCCGGGCGGACCATCATGCTTGAGCCGGATAAAATTATCGCGGAGGCCGATCGGATGGGACTGGCGCTGGTGGCGGTGGATACGGAAAATAGCAGGCACAAAGGCACAGAGGCAGAAGGCACAAAGTGACGGAAACCAAAAATACGTTAAATACTGATATTAGAAAAGTAAAGGTCGGCGTGGTCGGGGTTGGCAGTCTGGGGCAATGGCACGCCCGCGTTTATTCAGAACTGCCTGGCGCGGAACTGGCCGGGGTGTATGATATCAACGCGCGCCGCGCGCAGGAAATAGCCGCCCGCTACAACACGCGCGCCTTCAACGACTTCAACGAGCTGGCGGAGCGGGTTGAGGCGGCCAGCATCGCCGTGCCGGCCGATAAACATCATGCAGTTGCCATGCAGATGCTTGCGCGCGGGGTCAACCTGCTGGTTGAAAAACCGATTGCCGTGACCACGGCCGAGGCGGAGGAGATGGTGGCCCTGGCGCGGCAAACGAAATTGATTTTACAGGTGGGACACCAGGAGCGCTTCAACCCGGTCATGAAATTTTTAGAATCGGTAATCGCCCGGCCCAGATTCATTGAGGCTCACCGCCTGTCTCCCTACCCCGCCCCGCCGCTTTTCGGCGGCAAGCCGCGCGGAACGGAAGTGAGCGTGGTCCTGGACCTGATGATTCACGACCTTGAAATCATCCTGCACCTCGTCCGCGCGCCGGTCAGGGAAATCCACGCGGTCGGCGTTCCGGTCTTGAGCCTGAGCGAGGACATCGCCAACGCGCGTTTGAGTTTTGAGAACGGCTGCGTCGCCAATGTAACCACCAGCCGGATCAGCCCGGAAAGCCTGCGGAAAATCCGCGTGTTCCAGGAGGACGCCTATATCTCGCTGGATTACCAGCGCCAGTCGGGCGAAATATACCGGCGCCAGGCCGGCCGAATAGAAAAGGAACGGGTCCCCATAGAAAAGGGCAATACCCTTGACATGGAGCTGGCCTCGTTCATTGATTGCGTGCGGGCCCGCAGCAGTCCCGTGGTAAGCGGCGAATGGGCGGCCGCGGCCCTGAAGCTGGCCGTTGATATCCGCCGGCACATCTGCGGACAGGGTTGACCGCCTTGTTTTCTCATTATTTTAACTGTAAAGTAATAAGACCGAAAGAGGGACTGCGATCCCCACCCTTAATTCCCACAATGCGGATGCACACGTCTTGCCGTGCTCCTTGAGTAAGCTTTACCCATTTGCTTGCCTTTAATCCGGTTGAGGTAATGGAAACGCCGGGACCGGAATCACCGTCCAGATAATCCCAATCTGATTGGTCCGTGGAATATTGCACAAGAATGCCGGCCCCCTGGGTAGTGTTGGCGGTAGCAACCAGAACCGTCAATCTGGCCTCGGTATAATCCGACAAATCAACCTGCGTTCTGTGGATAGTATATCCGGCGAATTCCGTCATATCCGTCGGCTGGTTCCTCCAACGGAAAGCCGATCCCTGGGCCAGAAAGGTTATGGTTTGTCCCGGCCAATCCCTTCTGCGCCGGCCGCCCAGCGTCAAGGCCGACACATTGATCAATTCCCTGTTCGCCAAGTCAACATTGCCGACCGCCGGATAATGAGACCAGAATGAAGCATCCCTGACATAGAAAGAATCCAGAACATTGGTCAAATCACGCCATCCGGTGATGGTCGTGCCCCGCAAAGTCATGGAATTCGTGGCGTAAAAATTGGCGGCCTGGTTAGTGCTCGTCCCGGTTTCTACGCCAAATGTAAATGACGGCGCCAGAATGCCAAGCGCGACCATGGCCGATATTTCAAGGGCTCTTTTTTTATTCATATATCACCGTCTTGAGGAGCCTGCCGCCGGACGAAAGGCATGGATTAAGACCCCACAGCGAACCGCCACCCGCAAGGCTACGCACGATGCCGATGGCAATCTGCCTGCCGCATGCTTTTCCTGGCAAATTTCCGGCCACCAAGGCGCTGATGCGGCATGGCCCTCATCTCAAACCAGCGGTTGGCCGACCGCCGGCAAGGTTTCAAACCCTGGCCAGCGCCCGGGCAAACTTCTCCGTAAATTTGTCACTCGCCGCAACGGAACGCTTTAATTATCCGTCCGATGCACTTCCACCCAATTTGCTCCGTCATAAACCAGTTGAATGACGTCATGGGAATTCATTGAAAAACTCACGCCTTCCGCAAGTATCACGCCCTTGCCGTTGCTAAACTTGATAGGAGCGTCATTGGTACAGATGACCGTGAGGAACTGACCGATGGATCCCGCCGCGATTGACTTCTCGCAATCCGAGAACGACACCGGAGAGCCGTCGTTGCCGATCTTCGCGACCGCCCGGGCAACCGACACCGTCGTATTATTATCGGGAATCTGCTGCGAGCCGGGCGTATAAACGGCCATATTCCAGTCATTCGTGCGCGCATTCAACGCGTTGACGGACGAATCGAGCGCGTTCGTGGCCGTTTCCAGGCTGCCGACGCGGCCGTTTAGCGAGTTCGTGGCATCCTGCAGGGCAATATCCGCGTTTTCGCGCGCCGTGGTTTCCGCGTTGACGGCGTCATTCAGCGCATTCGTGGCGCTTTCCAGATTGCCAACGCGCGTATTCAACACGTTCGTTGCACTTTCCAATGCAGAATCCGCGTTTTCGCGCGCCAGGGTTTCGGCGTTAATATTATCCTGCAGGGCGGCGTCGGCGTTTTCACGCGCCGTGGTTTCCGCGTTGACGGCGTCATTCAGCGCATTCGTGGCACTTTCCAGGTTGCCAACGCGCGCATTCAACGCGTTCGTTGCGCTTTCCAGTTCCGTCAGGTCTGTGCCCGGTATCTCATTCCAGGACGCAATCCTTTCGCCACCCAGCTCTATGGCTTCGGTAGCACGTAAACTTCTGACCACGTTGGTGCCCTGGCCGTCCTCAACAGCCGACACAACGGCCGGCGACAACGCCGCAAGCGCGGTGACCGCACCGATTATTGCTCTCATTGTTATCTGTCTCATCTTCATTGCTTATTTACTCCTTTTTCCGTTTCGTTTAACTGTTACAGTTGACTTGCGAACATTTTTGTATCCGTCTTCCCTCCTTTCCTTATTTTCGCATTCAAAAAATCAGACTGAATGCGTCTGTTGTTTTTATTCAGGGGCGGTAATGGTCGTCATTGTCCGTCCGCCGGATTTCAACCCAGTTTGACCCGTCATAAATGAATTGAATAAGATCATTGGTGCTCATATAAAAATTCACGCCCTCGGCCAGTTTGAGGCCCTTGCCGTCGCTCAGCCTGACACAGCTGTTGGTGGCCTGGATAATAAGCGCCTGGCCGGCTGCGCCCGGAGCAATTTGCAGCGCACAACCGGCGAAGTCCCGGAGCGTTCCATCGGTTCCGATTCTTGTGAACGCCCGCGCCACCTGGATTGTGGTATTATTGTCATATATGGTCTGATTGCCCGGATCCCAGATCACGCGGCCGGATACGGACAGATTATTGCTCACGATCAGCGGGCCGGTCATTGAATCGCCGGCCTTATGAACGGCCGCCGTATCCGTGACGACAACCTGAATATTGGTGAGACCGGCGCCGTCGCCGAAAAAACCGGCGTTATTGGTCAACGGCCCGCTCATTACTCCGCCGCTTACCGGCAGGCGCATACTGATTGCATTCCAGATTTCGCCGGTCGCGGCAGAATAATCGGCGATGAAAACGCGCCGGCCGACGGCTGTCCATAGATTTCCGGTGGCAATGCTATAAGCGGAAGCCGCAACGCGCGCGTTGACCGCGGCCCAGAGATCATTGGTAGCCGGCGAAAACACTTCGTTAGCCCAGTTGGTAATGCCGGCGTCGCCGGGCAAAACAGCCTGCCAACGGCCGGCGCCGGCGGCATCGGAAACCAGCACATAACCGGCGGCCGCGCCGGCCGGCATTTTGAAGCCTGCGACCTGAATGGCGCCTTTAACATCCAGTTTTTCACTGGGGGTTTGCGTACCGATTCCCACTCTCCCATTCGGCGCGACATACAGGTCCGGACCGCTGACGGTCCGCGCGGTGAGCGCATAGGGGGAAGCGGTAATGCGCTGGCGGGGAGACAGTGTTTCTCCGTTGATGCATATTTCAAAGTATAATTCATCGTCTTCAAATATTGACGCAGGAAGCGGCGTCTGCGAACCGAGAGTCGTTGAATACAATCCGTCTTTGACCGGTATAGAATCGTGTTTTTCCGACCAGAGCGGTTCCTTCCCGCCGTTAAATATGCGGAATATGATTTCAACCGGAGAATTTACGCGCCGGCCGTATTTATCCAGCAGTCGTCCCTGATAGTTTATCACGCCGGCCGGTTCAGCCTGAAGAAAGGCCAACGGCCAAAGCCAGACAAGGAGACATATCCGCATGATATATTTGCCGTTCAATGTTCTCATGCGATTGATAACGCACAAACACGGGCGTCACGCCAAAAGAAAAAACATGGGTTACCGGGGAGGAATAACGGCAAAACCTTCGGTTGATTTGAACAGAAATAATGCGGTTTGGTCCCGGCTTAAAACGGCCAGATCCGACATTCCGTCGTTATCATAATCACCTCTATACGGCATTGCGCCTTCGCCGCCGAAATGGGCGTCAACGCCCTGATACCCCTCAGCGGAAAGAAATCCTTTCCAGAAACCGGCACTCGGCTCGTAGACCATTGGATCAGCTATGAGATCGCCGTCATAATCGGCCGGCACCGGCAGATAACCGCAGCCGCCTAGGGAAAAAGAAACCGATCTGTACTGACCGGAAGACAACGTTACCATCCAGCGTCCGGTTTCTTCCTGATAAACGGCAGGATCCGTCAGACCGTCGCCGTCAAAGTCGGCAACAGCCGGCATCGCATTGGCCTCGCCATAGAAAAACACAACGACGGCGTACAATTGCTTTGAAAGAAACACCGTCCAGCGTTGTGTTTCCGGCATAAAGAAGGCGAAATCGGCATATCCATCACCGTCATAATCGCCGGCCGCAGGCAATTCTTCCGGCGGCACAACGTATATCGCGGATGCGTAACTGCTGTCTGACAATGCCATTTGCCACAAGCCATCCGCCTGCCAATAGATGCACGGATCCGCTTTGCCGTCGCCGTCGTAATCTTCGGGACAGGCCAACCCCCCCGGCCCGCCAAAATTTACAGATTGAATCATTCCCGAAGAAGTTGAGAGGATAAAATACCATATCCCGTTTTCTTCGTCATAAGTCCAGGCGTCTGTCCGCCCGTCGCCGTCAAAATCACAGCGGAAGATCGTGCGGCGCACGTCATGCCGGATATAAAAGCCGCCATCATTGAAAAAATCAGCATTGGCTGAAACGCCGACCGGACAATTTATGGCCAGCGCGCTGTCTGCGGAATACGAAACGCTGATTGCCAGACTGCCCGAACCGGCGATGGCGTGCCATTGCGCATCGCCTTCGGCAATAATTTGACGCTGATCAACGGCCATGCTTGAAACACAGGTTATTAACCACGGCGACAGAAAACATATCACCGGTTTGAGCCTGAATAAAATTCGGTTACTCATTATCCCTGTTTAATGGGACTCATACATAGCGGCCGAAGCCCGAATAGTCGCTCCCTGTCCGGCGCCGCTTTTTTCCCGGAACAAAATATTACCTGAATATTGCACGAAATTCGTGCAATATTCAGGTAATACCAAGGGCGCGGATATACATTTTAATCTTTATCATGCATTCCGGGCAAATCCCATGCGTAAGTTCTGCGCGCGAATTATTGATGACGCACATTTCAACCTGCTCCCAGCCCCCTTTGCTATTGCGCGTTTTCCGGCAGTAGGCGCATACGGGCAGCAGAGGGCGCAAAGATTTTCCTGTTTTTTTCTCCATAAACGCCGCGCACCAAAAAGAGCGCCTGTCCCAAGCGCGCGTTTTCTCACTCCCGGCAGACCTCCATGTCATTCGCCACACTAGCCGGCGGCGGCGCGGAAACAGAATCCCGCATTTCAACGCCATTCAACGGCTGACGGCCGGTCTCATAATCGGCAAGTTTGACGCTGATGGACAAGCGAACTAATTCGCAACACGTTATATTGTTCAGACGCGCCAGACGTTGCACTCGCTCTTTCAGGTCGCCGGGCATCAAAACGGATTTCTGATGCTTTTTCCTTATGCTCTACAATGTAGAGCGTTGTATATGGCTTGTCAATATATTTTTTCGTCATAATATTTCTTTTCTAAACCCGGCTTTTCCGCTATTTTTTCCGCATAGCGATAAAAACAGGAAGACAAAGGAGCGCCATGAGAAAAGAAGCATCGCTGCCTGTGCGCTTGGATACCGATTTGAACCGCCGTCTGAACCGCGCCGCGAAACGATTGGGGCTGACCAAGTCCGTCTTGATCCGCATTATGGTTAAATCTTTCGTGGACCAACTGGAGGCGAACGGCGGAAAAATCACTTTTCCGCTGCGTTGGCAGGATCAAAATCCGGATACATCGGCTTCCCCGCAGAGATACGCGGCCGAGCCCACAGCGCAATATGGCCCTAAAGACGGCAAGCGCTGAAATATAAATGAAGAACAAATCGGTCATGGTGATTGCCGGCGAAGTCTCCGGCGACATGCATGCCGCCGCGCTCGTGCGCGCCTTGCGCCGGCGCGCCGGCCATGTTGATTTTTTCGGGATCGGCGGGGAGGAGCTTGCCAAAGCCGGCATGGAAATCTGCCGCCACACGCGCGATATGGCCGTGCTCGGCCTCAGCGAGGTTTTGCGCAAATATTTTTTTTTCAGGAAAACTTTTAATGCGATGACCGCCCTGCTCCGGGCACGCGCCCCCGACGCCGTTCTGCTCGTGGATTATCCCGGCTTTAACCTGCCGTTTGCGGCCGCCGCTCATAAGGCCGGCCGCCGGGTCGTTTATTATATTTGCCCGCAGGTCTGGGCCTGGAACCGCGGCCGCATCGCCGGTATGTCTGAAAACGTTGACCGGCTTATCTCCATATTCCCATTTGAAGCGGATATCTTCAAAGGCACAAAATTGAAAGTTGACTTTGTGGGCCATCCCCTGGCCGGGCCGGCGGAAACCGCCCGTTCCAAGCCGCCGGCTGCATTGCCCTGGAACGGTTCTCCTAAAATAGCCCTGCTGCCGGGCAGCCGCAAGCAGGAGATAGGTCTGATTTTGCCGGCCATGGCCGAAGCGGCCCTTATTTTAAAAGAGAAACAACCGGACGCCGGTTTTATTATCGCGGCCGCTTCGCACGCGGCGGCCGGATGGATTGAGGAAACTCTGGCCCCCTTGAAAACGGCCGGAAATTTCGCGATTATCCTGGACAATACCCGCCAAATTCTGAGACAGGCCGACGCCGCCTGGGTGGCCTCCGGGACCGCCACGATTGAAACGGCCCTCATGGGCTGCCCCATGGTCGTGGTCTACCGGGTGCGATGGCCGACCTATCTGGCCGGCCGGCTCCTGATCCGCGTGCCGTTCCTGGGCATGGTGAATATCGTGGCCGGCCGGCAAATCTGTCCGGAACTGATCCAGAACCAGGCCGTTCCGGAAAAACTGGCCGCGGCTCTGGCCCCGCTGGTCGTTCCCGGAAAAACGCGGAACGAAATGATCAGGGAACTTGACCGCGTTCGGACCATCCTCGGAAAACCCGGCGCGGAAGAGCGCGCCGCGGAAATTTTACTGGAAGAGCTGGCATGAAAACCAGCGTGCTCATTAACGTTTATAACAGGCCGGACATGCTGGCCGCCTGCCTGCGCGCCCTGGCGCTGGGTCCCAGGATGCCGGACGAAGCCATTGTTTCCGATGACGGCTCCGACGAAAAATGCGTCCGGAAAATGCGCGCCGCATTTGACGGCCTCCCTTTTCCGGTCCGTTACGTGCGCCAGGAACACAAAGGCTACCGGCTGGCCGCCGTGCGCAACAACGCCGTCCGCGCCTCAACGGGAGAATACCTGGTTTTTATTGACTGCGATATCCTATTGCTCCCGGAAACGCTGGAAAAACATTTGCGGCGCGCCGGCGCCGGGCGTTTCCTGGCCGGCAACCGCGCCCTGCTGGACAAAGACAGCTCCGCATCTGCATTGCGCGGAAGCATAAGCGCGCGCCTGCTGGAAACGCTCTGGGACGAAGCCGATAAAAGCCGCCTGCCCAAAATCCACCGCAGGTTCCAGCGGAATCTACTCCTGCGCCGGCTGGGATTATCCGCGCCGCACAAACCCAAAATCCTGGGGTGCCATTTTTCACTTTTCCGCAAGGACGTTGAACGCGTCAACGGGTTTGACGAAAATTTCACAGGCTGGGGGCTGGAGGATGACGATTTTGCCCGGCGGCTCTACCGGGCCGGCGTAAAAGGCCTGTCGGTTGTTCAGGATGCGCGCGCGTTACACCTCTGGCATCAGCCGGCCGATTCAAAACCGCAGGCCATCTCCGCCAGTCCGAACTGGAATTATTTTAAACGCCCGCATGTTCCGGCTTATTGCAAAGAAGGCATTAACCCATAAAAATGAATATTCTCGTTACAGGAGCGACCGGCGCGGTTGGACCGTCTATCGTGCAGGCGCTGCACGATGCGGGCCATACGCTCCGCGCCTTGGCGCTGGACAAACCGCAACCCGGCGCATTCCCCGCGCAAACGGAATTTCTGACCGGCGATGTAACCGACCCGGCAACCGCGCAATCCGCCATGCGGGATATTGATGCGGTTGTGCACCTGGCGGCGCTGCTGCACATCGTTGACCCGCCGCCTGAACTGCGCGCGAAATATGAACGCGTCAACGTTGGCGGAACGGCGGCGATTGCCGAAGCGGCGGCCAAGGCCGGCGTAAAAAAAATTGTGCTGGCCAGCACAATCGCGGTATATGGCTTTTCAAACGGACGGATTTTAAACGAGTCTTCCCCCACCCGTCCGGAAACCTATTATGCCGAAACCAAGCTGGCGGCCGAAAAAATCGTCTTGAACGCCCGAAGCGCGGATTGCAAGGCAATCGGAACAATCCTGCGTTTCGGCGCAATCTACGGCGCGCGGATCAAGGGAAATTACGAAACGCTCGTCAAGGCATTGGCCCGCAACCGTTTTATTCCAATCGGCGCCGGCGGGAACCGGCGCACGCTGGTTTATGACAGGGATGCGGCGCGGGCGGTTGCCCTTGCGGTTCAACATCCGGCGGCGGCCGGCGGAATTTATAATGTAACCGATGGAAAATTTCATGAGATGCATGCAATCATTGCGGCAATCAGCGCCGCCCTGGGACGCCGCCCCCCGCGATTTTCAATCCCGCCCGGCCCGGCCCGCGCCGCGGCCGGATTGTTTGAAGATGTTTTCAATTTGCTCGGCCGCCGGCCGCCTTTGAACCGCGCGATCATTGACAAATACACCGAGGATATCGCGGTTGAAGGAAAAAAAATTCAAACGGAATTGGGATTTACCCCGCAGTATGATTTGATCAGGGGCTGGCAGGAAACGATGCGCGAAATAAAAACAACGGAAGATTTTTAAGTGCTTTATATTGTCATTTCATTCTCCGCGTTTGCGCTTGCTTATTTTCTTACAGGCGGCCTGCGCCGCTGGATCGGCCAGCGCCTGCTTGACATTCCCAACGCGCGCAGTTCGCACACCCGCCCCACCCCGCGCGGCGGAGGGCTCGCCGTTGTCGCCGTGGCGCTGGGAGGCAGTTGGTTTGTTTTGCCCTTTATGCCCGCCGGGATAAACGCGCAACAATGGCTGATATTCACCCTTGGCGCTTTGCTGATTGCCGGGGTCAGCTGGCTTGACGACCTGCGTTCACTTTCAACTGTTGTCAGATTTGCCGTTCACCTGGCCGCCGCCATATTGGCATGTTTTGCTTTCGGCGTATGGGATACGGCAATTTTGCCCGCCCTGGGATGTTTCAAACTGGGCTTATGGGGCTGGTTGCTGACCTTGCTTTGGATTGTGGGGTTGACAAACGCCTATAACTTTATGGACGGCATTGACGGGATTGCCGGCTCTCAGGCGGTTATGGCCGGATTGGGATGGACAATCGCGGGAATAATGCTGCCCCACCCCTTTTTAAGCGCGTTCGGCCTGCTGCTGGCGGCATCCAATCTCGGTTTTCTGGGGCACAACTGGCCTCCGGCTAAAATATTCATGGGCGACGTGGGGAGCGCCTTCCTGGGCTTTTCCTTCGCGGCGCTGCCCTTAATGGCCGGACAACAGGACCCGCGTTGCATGCTGATCGGCGTTTTATTCGTATGGCCGTTTGTATTTGACGCGGCATTCACTTTTTTACGCCGCCTGATCAACCGCGAAAATGTTTTAGCCGCGCACCGCTCCCATCTTTACCAGCGCCTGGTAATTACGGGGCTTTCCCACCAGGCGGTAACGCTTCTGTATGCCGGTTTGGCGGCAACCGGCGTGTTATCGGGCGCGGCTTACATTGCCCACCCCGAAAAAAACCTCGTTTTGGCTTTAACCGCGGCGGCAATTTGCGCGGGCGGATTGCCGGCCCTGACATTCTGGCGGGAACGCCGCCTGCGGCGGGGGGAGAAAACATAAACACCCGGGGTTATCCCATAACCCCCGCCAGCGGGAACAGCGCAAAAAAATGAAACTTAAATCGCTGACGCCATTATACGGCGTGAACTATAAGATCGGTTATATCGGCTTCACTTTTGACGACTCATCCATTGTGTCGCACGGCATCGCATATTTCACGCGTTGGACGCGTATGAGCGACATAAAAGTTTCCCATGTGCTGGTCGTGGCGGGGAAAAATATTTGCATTGAAGCCCAGATGGGGCAAGGGGTAGTAAAGCAACCTTTAATAAAATATTTCAACAGCCGCACGACGCAAATCTTTTTCCGAAAACCGCGCCGCTACACGCAAAAAATCGGAAGGCGGATCGTGCGCGCGGCCGCGCGGCAGGTGGGCGCCCAATACGATAAGCTCCTGATTGCCGCACAAGCCATGCAAGGCTGTTTCCTCGGACGATGGTCCAAGGCCGTTTTCGGCGATAAACCCCATAAATTCATCGGCCGCCTCCTGAACGAAGAAGACAAGTGGATCTGCAGCGAGTTGGCGGCCTATGCCTTGGATTCCCAGGCTGAATACAGGGACAAAGGCGTGCTGAAAAAACCCGACTTCACGATCGCCCCCCAGGAATTGTTTGAGGATGATGTTATCTTCTGCAAATGGCATAAAAAATGATGCCCGCGGACTGCTCAACAGGCTCTGCGGCTCGCGATGCAAAATTCATAGTTTCAGGTATCAAGTATATTCCCTGCAAAATGAAGTTGACAACGCTATTTTGCAATACAATACTGGCATTATTGATGGTATGCCGCAGACACCTTTGCCGCAATATGACGGTGTACGATTAATTCCCCATTACGAATGACTCTATCCGGCTTAAAAAATATCATCTGAATGAGAGAAAAAAAACCATTTTTCACGGTGACTTACGCCGTCCTGGTCCTGGCGCTGCTTGTTATCAGCTCCGCCAACTCATGGCTGCCGGCCATCGGGCGCTGGTTTTGGGTGCCCCCTGATGTCAAAAACGCGGAAGCAATCGCCGTCCTGGCCGGCGGCGGCCCGGAGCGTTTATGCCACGGACTGGAATTGTTCAAGCGCGGCCTGGCGCCGGAATTATGGTACACCGGCAAAGGAAAGTTGGAGCAAAAAAACGACCTCATGGATCCGGAAATAATTTTGTACCTTGCCGAACGCCGGGGCGTGCCCTCCGAAAAAATATTTTTCCTGAACTCCACGAGCACTTACGAGGACGCGCTGGCCATCGCGGCCAGGGCAAAACAAAAAAGAGTCAAATCCATACTGCTCGTAACCAGCTGGTATCACGCCCGCCGCGCCATGAACACGCTCCGCCATTGTCTGCCCGACACCAATATCGTCCTGCACGTGAGCTCTTCCACCAACCTTCCGTACACGCCGGACAACTGGTGGCGGAACGACGAGGGGTTGGTGGCGGTCAACAACGAGATAATTAAAACCGCGCTTTACTGGCGGAGGTACGGCATCGCGCCGTTTTAAAGAACTGCCCCGCCGCCGCGCTGGAAAACGCAGAGACGGGAAACTGAGCCCTGCGATCTCTGCGCTTCTGCGGTGGAAAAAAATAGATAAAAAATGTTTTCTTCCGTTATCATCTATTTGGGACTGTTTCTTGCCTTGTTTTTTCTGCCGGGATTTTTTACCGCCGTAATGCTGGGGATCAGGAAATTCCGCTTCCTGCTTTCGTTTGCCCTTTCCTATTCCCTGCTCGTGCTCACGCTCCTCCCCTGTAAATATTACGCCCTGCCGATCGCCCGCTGGCAATGGTGTTTTTTCGCGCTCTGGGCGATTCTGGCGGCCGGGGCGCTGGCAAGGACAATTGTAAAATTGAATTCAAATCGTTCCGTTAAGCCCCAGGCGGCGGGAAACGGCAGCGGGGCAAGAACCGGAGGCCGGGGACCGGGCGGGAAAAGCTTTATGCGCCGGCGCGCCTTTTCACGCGCCGCGATCCCCCTCGCGCTGGCCGGAATAATCTGCGGTTATCTCCTTTACGCCGGCGTCTATCTTGAAATTCCTTCCGATGCCCTGACGCACATTGAACGGTTTCAAGCGCAGAAATTAATGGTGGTGGACAAGGGCGCATTTTCCGGCAATCCGTCTTTCAGCTCGGTCTTCCTGGTGCAGGGCCAGCATTGGTATTTCCTGCATGCCTGGCTTTGCCTGGTTTCCGGCCTGGCAATTATGGATTCGCTCCGGGCGCTGACATTTGCGAATGTGATCGTCTTTCTGCTGGGAATTTATTATTTCGCCCTGTATTTGTTCGCCGGATTGCGTCTTTCCTCTTTTAAAAAAATGATGATGGCCGCGGCGGCTTCGCTGTTTGCCGCCGTTACAACGGGCAATGCGGTGTTTGCCTATATCCGTTATTACACCTTCGGCCCAACCATTCTCAATTACGTCCTCTTCCTCGCGGCTATGGCGGCGATCATGGCCTGGCTGAAATCAAATTACTGGTTCGGCGGCGAACGCCAGGGGCGCTTCGGCCACGCGCTCTGGATCGCGCCGGTTTTATTGATCGTTACTAATGCGGTTCACACCCAGGAGGCATTGTTCATCTTTTTCATGACCCTGGCGCTTAGCCTGACAAAAACGGCGGTCAGTTTACGGAACAAACCTGTGAATTTCCGCGGTTGCCGCGGCCCGCTTGCGCGCCCGCGCGGCTGGACAACCGGAGAATGGAAAACCGCGATCATGGCCGCGGTTCTCCTGATTGTCTTTTTCGCCGGGTTTGCGGTCATCCGGGATTGCCGCCCGGGCCCCTGGGTCTCCGACCGCACGATTCTGCCGCATATCAATGTTCCGTCCGAGCCGGTCAACTTCATTTTCCGCAGCGCGCTGATCAGTCCCCCGCAAAATCCCTACCTGCGCCTGGCGGCGTACCAGCTCTTCCTTTTTTACCAGGTGATCGGATGCTGGGGGCTGTTTGTGTACCTGTTGTTCTTTCTGGCGATCCGGCGCTTTGTCAAACTGCCCTACCTCCTGGCGGGCATGATTGTGGTTCCATGGTTGACAATTTTCAACCCCCTGACGATTGACCTGATAGTGCGGATAAGACAGGCGATGGCGTTATATCGTTTTATTTACTTGATTCCCCTGCCGTTTGTCGGCGGTTATTTCCTGGTTTATTTCCTGGGCAAGGCGCGGGAATACGCCAGGGGAACGCCGCGGACGGCATGGCTTAAATTTGCGGGATGCATCCTGATTATTGCCGGATTGGTCGGACTGGTTTTCCCGGTCAACGCGGCCGGCGTTTATGCGCCCTACAGCAAAGTCTACACCTTGCGGAAAATTCCCGTTAACAACGACTACCTTGCATGGGAAGACCTGGGGCGAGCATTGGCCGAATATGAAAACAAGGTGATCCTGACGGATAAAATATCCGCCCGATTCCTGTGGTGTTACGCCCCGAAAAACACCTGCCGCCCCGTGGAATGGCTGCATTCCTCAAAACCGGCGGCGGAAGAGCCGCGCCCTTACACCTGGGAAAAACTCCGCGGCCGCGGGCTGATTGTCATCAATCGCCGCTGGGGCGGCTTAAGCGCCACCGGCCGGATCGCGCGGCATTGGCCCGAAGATTTTCCCGTTAAAATGAGCCGCTGTTATTCCGCGGAAACGCAAAATTATCTGGAAGCCAACCCGGAAAAGTTCCGGAAAATATGGTCCCGGAATCGGATTGCAGTTTACGCCGTTCAGTGATATTTTTCAATTTGTATGCGAAACCGGTACTTGTTTTTGCTGGATATTGCGCTCCTGGCAATGATCCCCACCCTCGCCCTGGCCATGCGCGTGGACAGCGCCGGATGGGTTGCGCACTATAAACCGGCCCTGATCAATTTCACGATCCTGGCGCTGGGAGTCAAACTGGCTGTTTTCAGCATGTTCGGCCTTTACCGGCGCTACTGGCGTTATGCCAGCGTGGATGAACTGGTCAGCATAATCCTCGCCGTCGGAACCGCGACCGTGATTGTCGCCGGGCTGTTTTTCGGCGCCGGGATAGCGGGCCTGGACGCCGGACGAAACCTGCCGCGGTCAGTGCCGTTTATTGACGGACTGCTGACGCTGATGGCGGCCGGCGGCGCGCGTTTCAGCGTCCGGATTGCGGCTCATAAACGTCGGCGCGCAACCCCCTTGCAGCCGAACAAATCAGTCCTGATCGTGGGCGCCGGCGACGCCGGTTCCATGATCGCCCGCGAAATGCTCTCCAGTCTGCACATAAATTTTGACCCGGTCGGTTTCGCGGATGACGACCCGGCTAAACAAAAGAAATCCATTCACGGCATTCCGGTCCTGGGAACCCGCCGGGATATTCCTTCCCTGGTCAGAAAATATAAAGTTGAAGAGGTGGTCATCGCCATTCCCACCGCCCCCGGCAGCGTGATCCGTGAAATCAAAACGCTCTGCGAAACCGCCGGCGTGCCGTCGCAGACAATACCGGGCATGTACGAGATTCTCTCCGGCCAGCTCAGTGTCGGGCAGCTGCGCAACCTGGACATTGAAGACCTCCTCCGCCGCGAGCCGGTCAAAATTAACGCCGCGGAAGTTGAAAAAATGCTGTCCGGCAAGCGCGTGCTGGTTACCGGCGCCGGCGGCTCAATCGGCTCTGAGCTCTGCCGCCAGATTGCGCAGTGTTCGCCCGGACTCATTATCCTTCTGGGGCACGGCGAAAACAGTGTTTTTTTGATTGAGCAGGAACTGCGCCGGCGTTGGCCGAAACTTTCTTTGAAAGCGGCGGTGGCCGATATCCGCGACTTGCCGCGCTTGACTTCCGTTTTTGAACAGAGCAGGCCGCAGGTGGTCTTTCACGCCGCCGCCCATAAACACGTGCCGATGATGGAAGACAACAGCGCGGACGCGGTTACCAACAACGTGGGCGGCACACGGACTCTGCTTCAACTCGCGGAACGGTTTGCGGTTGAGCGCTTTGTCCTGATTTCATCCGACAAGGCCGTCAACCCGACCAACATCATGGGGGCCACAAAACGGGTGGCGGAAAAAATAGTGCAGGGCGTGGCGCAAAAAACAGGCCGGCCCTACGTCGCCGTGCGGTTCGGAAATGTTCTGGGCAGCCGCGGCAGCGTTGTGCCCATGTTCCGCGAACAAATCGCGCGCGGCGGCCCGGTAACCGTAACGCACCCCGAAGTAAAGCGCTATTTCATGACCATCCCCGAGGCGGTTCAACTGGTGCTCCAGGCCGCCACGCTCGCGGGGGCCGAATGCCAAACCGGCGTGTTCGTGCTGGACATGGGCCAGCCGATCAAAATCGTTGACCTGGCCCGGGACCTGATTGAGCTTTCGGGCAAGCAGGTCGGAAGGGATATTGAAATCGTTTTCACCGGCCTCAGGCCGGGCGAGAAACTGTTTGAAGAGCTTTTCAGGGACGGCGAAAACTACCGCCGCACGCGCCACGAGAAAATATTCGTGGCCGGCGGCGATCCGCCCTCATCACCCGCCAATTTAAAATCCGATGAACTCGTGGCCCAGCTCCTCCAGGCTGCGGTGCAAGGCCGGACGGACGACATCCGCAAACTGCTGAAAACAATCGTCCCCAATTACACGCCCGCCGAAGACGCCAATGCCATTCAGCAAACTCCCGGTTGACCGCGCCGGCGGACAATAAAACACGCTTGCCGCCGAAACGTAAAGACCGCAGACCGGAATCAGGACCGCATGTGGCAGACGGTCGGCCCGTCGGGTTTCAATAGACACAGGCTGCATCCGCGGCAGGCGCTTTCGCCGCCGGCGCGCAGAATCAACGGCAAGTCGGGCTGGCAGATCAGCGGACGCGACATCGCAATGGCGTCGCATTGCTTCAAGGCAAGCGCTTCATTCATCTTGACGACGCTGCGCAAACCGCCCACGGCAAAAACCGGAATGCTCAATTCGTTTTTGAACCGGGCGGTGAAAGGCAGGTAATAGCCCTCATTTACTCCCGGCCGCACCTTGCGCAAGGCAATATCCTTTCGGAACCCTCCGGAAATCTCAATAAAATCAAGGCCTTCCGTCTCCAGCCATTTCGCAACCTGCAGGGTTTCCTCCATTTTCAGCCCGCCGGAGTCATCGTCGCAGGCGCCTATTTTGACTCCCACCGGAAAATCTTTTCCAACCGCCCGGCGCGCCGCGCAAATTACCGACCGCAAAAACCTGGCGCGATTTTCCAGGGAAGACCCCCATTCATCTTTGCGGCGATTTGTGAGGGGGGAAAGAAACTGGCTGACGAGATAACCGTGGGCGGCGTGAATCTGCACGCCGTCCGCTCCAAGCTCACGCGCTTTAAGCGCCGCATCGGCAAAAGCCCCGCTTAATTCGCTGATTTTTTCAGCGGTCAATTCGCGCCCTTCCATGGGGTCCCCCGGGAAATCCGCCAGGGGCGAAACGCAGACCGCTGCGCCGCCCGCATATTTTGAACAGCGCCCGCCGCCGTGATTAAGCTGGAGAAAGAGGATGCCGCCCGCCGCGTGCGTAATGTCAATCGCCCGGCGCCACGCCCGGAAATCCGCGTCGGAATAAATGGAGGCCATGGTCTCATAAATTTTGCCGGAGGGATGCACGGCCACATGGCCGGAAATAATCAGCCCCGCCCCGCCCCTGGCCAGGGCCGCGTATTTTTCACCGAGCAAATCGCCGGAAAATTCGCCCCGCGTCGCGATCCGCTCGCCGGTGGCACTGCGCACGATCCGGTTCGGCAGGGTTATATTCTTAATTTTCAGGGGATCAAATATCGTGATCATATTGATAATTCCATAATCATTTTAAGTTTTATTGCGCTTTTTACTTCGCGTTTTCCGGGACGCATTTCATGCTTTCCACCGCCGCATGGAGATAGACCGGTTTCAATAATTCGCCCGGAAAACCCGATTGCATTTTCCGCCAGGCAAGTTTTCCAAGGAAACCCGCATGCGGCACGCGAGTTTCCTCAACCACGAACGCGCCGGCCGCCGCGGCTGATTTCAATCTGGCCTGAAGCCGATGCCAGTCCGGGCTAACCAGCATGGCCCCCGCGGCCGGCTGAAATTCATCTTCGGGAATCAACCGGAGACTTGACTGCGCCAGGGGAATATTTCCATTTTTCCCGTAAAGGCCGGACCATAACTGCCGCCGGCGCGCATCGCCGACCACCTGAACCTTCTCAACCGAAAATCTCTCCATGGTCTCAAAGGCGAGCGCCTCGGCGCTGGTCAGGGCATAGATTGGCCGGGATGCCGGCAAAACAAAGGCGCGCACGGCCGCGAAAGAGACGCGCAGGCCGCCGTAAGCGCCCGGCCCCGCGTCAACGACGTAATGGGAAACATCCGTCAAACCCGCGGAAACCGCTAACAGCAAATCTTTTAACGCGGTAAAAAGCCCGGAACTGCGCAGGACAAAACCGTCCCATGCGCGTTCGCCGAGAATTTTTTCACCGTCCAGAAGGGCGACACTGCCGGCATCGGTTGATTGTTCAACGGCCAGGATCAACATATTTAAAAGCTACCACAATGAGGCATTAATTGCCAGCTTTTCATTTTGCCCTGTTGCCCTGTATCCGGTATGCTCCCGGCAAATGCAAAAACCGCGAAAGGCAATTATCCTGGCCGCCGGGCTTGGCACGAGGATGCACCCCTTGAGCCTGGATACGCCCAAACCGCTCATGCCGCTCTGGGGGCAACCGGTCGTCGGCCGCCTGCTGGAAATACTGGCCGGCTGGGGCGTAAAGGAGGTTCTCTTGAATCTCCATTTCAATCCGACTCCGCTTTGTACATATCTGAAAAAAGAATCGCCGGCCGGCATGCGGATTTCCCTTTCGTTTGAGCCGGAAATTCTGGGGACGGGCGGGGCATTGCGGCGCGCCGGATGGTTCCTGGACGCTGATCCGTTCTGGATGGTTAATGCCGATATCGCCGCGGTCCTGGAACCGCGCCGTATTTTGCGCGAATTCGCGCGGCGCCATCCAATCGCCGCACTCTGGGTGGAGCGGGAACGCGGCCCCCGGACCGTTGAAATCCGGCGCGGTAATATCGTTAATTTCCAGACCAGCCGTCCCGGCACAGAGGGAACTTACACCTTCTGCGGCCTGCAGTTGATCTCTCCCGCTTTGCTCAAATATCTCCCCGGAGAATCATTTTGCTCCATCATCCAGGCCTACCAGAACGCCATCAGGGACGGCAAAAATGTCTGCGGCGTATGCGTGCCAGGCTCATACTGGGCCGACCTTGGCACGCCCGAATCATATCTCCAGGCCCATGCCGAAATCATCGCCGCCCATCGTAAAAAACTGCCGGGCCGGACGCTTTTCAATCCCGGCCGGACACAACCCGCGGCATCATTACAAAAGAAAGGCATATTAATAAAGGGGTTTGCCGTAATTGACAAAACGGCGGAAATCCGGCCGGGCGCCCGGATTGAAAACGCGGTCATCTGGCCCCGGGCCGTGGTTGGCCCGAAAGCCATAGTTAAAGACGCGGTCGTGGGCGCGGAATGCGCAGTCAACGCCCGCGTTCCGCGCCTGGCCGCAAAAACTCCGTTGCGCGGGCAATCTCCGGACATCCAGTTAAACCTGGCGCTGGCGCGCCTCGGACTTGATCCATCCCGAACCGTTATCATGCCGTTTGAGCCGCGCGGATCGGCGCGGTCTTTCACGCGGATAAGCGGGGCCGGCAAAAAAAGCTGTATCATGGTCCGCTACAGCCGCGAACGGCATGAAAACTGCCTTTATGCCCGGCAAACCGTTTTCCTTAAAAAACTGGGGCTGAACACGCCGGCGTTAATCGCCGATTTTCCGGAGCGGCAATTCATGCTCATGCAGGACCTCGGCGACGTATCGCTCCAGCAAATCGCGGCGGATTGTCATCCAAAGCAGCTCGCGCGATATTACCGGCGCGTCCTGCAAGCGGTCCTTGTTCTGCACGAACAAGGCGCTGCAAAAGCGCGGCGGATACGGCTGGAAATGACGGCGCCTTTTTCCCCCGATCTTTACCTCTGGGAGCGCGATTTCTTCGTCCGCTTTTTCCTGGCGCCTTATCTTCGCCCCGGCCGGGCCGGGATCAAAACTGTCCTGGACGAGCTCACGGCAGTCGGCGAAATTCTCAACCGCGAACGGCGGGTGTTGATTCACCGCGACCTGCAATCAAGTAATATCCTGTTTTTCCGGCGCCGGCCCTATTTTATTGACTTTCAGGGAATGCGTTTCGGGCCGGCCGCCTATGACCTGGCATCGCTCTTGTGCGACCCCTACGTCAACCTGCCGGTTTCTCTTCAGATTTCACTGCTGGATTTTTACAACCGCCATGCGGACAAAAAAGCGCAAATTTCGCCGGATATTTTCTGGCTGGGAAGCGTGCAGCGGCTTTGCCAGGCGCTGGGCGCCTACGGAAGGCTGGCGGCGCGCGGCGAGACGGCCAGGTTCGCGCAATATATCCCGCCGGCGGCGCGCATGATGCGCCGCGCGCTGGAGCGCTCCGGAATGTGCCCGCGGCTTTACGAGGTAATTGCGACGTAAGTTTCCACCTGCCGGACCGTCTCTCGTATCTCGTGAGAGTCAGTTGCAAAAATCCAGAAAAAATCGGCTCGTCGTCCGGCATACGCCGGATACATTTCTCAGGAAAATCAAGATTGTAGGAGCGCCACACCGCTGGCGCGAACTTGCCCGCTTAAGCGGCAAGATTGACGAGCTGTTGTGTGGATGCGGCCAGGAGTGCATTGAGCGCGGTGGTTAATATTTGGCCTGAGGAAGTGAGAAGATAACGGCGCTGGTTGGACATTTTGCGGATGAGGCCGTGATCGCGCATGAGGCGCAGATGGCGGCTGATGCGGGCGGAAAGCTGTTTTTCGGATCCGCCCTTGGCCCAAGCGGTGAGACGTAATGTCTGCCGGAGGTCTTTATTGGTCAGGCCGGAGACGGCAAACTTCGGATCGGACAAGGCCTGAAGGAAATCGCGGTCTTTACCGGTTATTTCCAGGGAGCGGATACGGCGGGAGTTTTGAAGGCGTGGTTTTGAGAGAGCATCAAGGATTTGGCGGAAGGGTTGCACGTCTTTAACGGGAACTCGGGCGTAGCTTTGAGCGAAGCCCGATGCAAGCGTAGGGCGAATTTGGCTTCCGGCGGAGCCGGATTCGAAAAAGAAAGGCCAGTCCGGTTCAGATGGACCGGCGCCGCGCGAAGCGCTATACTCGTGTATGCGCGAGGGCGGCAACGGGCCAGATGAGCCGGAATCGCCGCCGCCTTTTTCTAACCAAATTCGCACCACATGGGAAAGGAAGCATTAATAACATTGGGTTGCGGGCAGAGCCCGCTTTGGAGGGGAGCGGTTAACGTAGAGCGTTTAGTTTTCCTATACGCTATCCGCTCTACGCTATACTATTCCCGCTTCCCGTCAGCAATGCATCCCCGAACAGAACCGCCAGGTCGCGTTTGATATCTCCGGCGCGCGCGCTCCGGCCGGCATTGACCATGTCCTCATATTTCCGGCTTAACACTTCGCCGATCAGCGCGCGCGAATGCGCCCATTTATAGATGAGCTGGTCAAGAATTCTGGCGTCGGAATGCTGGGGGATAAAGGAAAGCCCCAGGAGTTCCAGGCGCATCGCGGTCATCTCGCGGATCAGTTCAGGATTATTCAAAAACCACCAGCATCCGAACGGAAGCACGTTCCTGAACTTGCGCGCGATCACGCACAGCTCGTGCGTATTTTCCCGCGCCAGCGCGGTAACCATGAATTTCACATCGCCGAATTCACAAGCCAGATTTTCCACCGCGCTCAAATCGGCCCGGCCGACCGAATCGCCGGCCAATCTGAGGGAGGGATTCACGAGCTTTTTGACGCCGACCATCATGGCCACCGGCAGATTATGTTCGCGCGCCATCGGAATCACCGCTTTGGCCAGCAGGTCGGAAAGGGGCGAATCGTCGGCCGGGTAACGGAATGAAGGCGGCAGGCTGACGGCCATGTATTTTGCCTGCATTTTGCGGATCCAATCGTTCAAATAGCGGCGCACCTCGCTCAAGGTCCTGCCCGACAGCGAAGAATCAACGTCGTACCCCAGTTCCTTAAGGGCGGCGGCGCCGGACGGCCAGTTCATGAGGAAACTGTCCAGCCGCAAGGCCGCCAGGAAACGGGGGTCGCGCCGGAATCCCTTCTGCCAGCATTTTCTTTCCACGGCATCCAACGGATCATTGGTCATATAAACTTTTGACACGCCCGAAAGCTTGAAAACCAGGGCAGTATAATCGCGGACATTCCGGGCGGCGAAATATTTCCTGATTTTATCAAGCCGGTTGACATTGGCATCCAGTCCGAGGGCCTGCAAAACGGTGAGCACGCCGCGGCAGGCCTCGGAGACGGGCGAGCGCTTCACGAATAATTCACTCCAGACCAGATCCGCCTGTTTCCGTTTCGGCCATTTCCAGAACATGGCATAAGGCAGGTCGGGCCGGGCGCGGAAAACCTCGGCCGCGAGGTAATGGTAAGTTAACAACTCGTCAATACCCCAGAGCAGCATTGAACCCATGGCCGGATCAAAGAGGTGGGTATGAATATCAACGATGCGGACGGCGGACGGCGAATCCGTTGCGAGTAATTTAGAAACAATCTGGCGCACATTGTCCTTATCCATAAAATCACTCCTTATTTTGCGGACTGGGCTTAACAATCCTGGCCAGCGCGCGAAGGCGCAGCAAGTCGGCGCGATCCTGTTCCCGATATGTCTCTTTGCTGGTAATCAGGGTTTTTAAATCCGCATATGGAATTCGGACACCGTCAATCTCTGCGTAACAAACGGAATCCCTGGCATCTATATAGGCGACTTTCCAGGCGCGGCGACTGATATCCACTTCCACTTCATCCGCCACCTTGACGACCAGGTTGTCCTGAAAATCCCGCGGGGTCAGCTCCCGGGCGGCGCCGTCTTCCATTTCGGAAAGGGCTGTAATAATCCGGCGGTAATTATCCTCGGATTCTTCCACAAGGATATCAATGTCTTCGGTCGTCCGAACCAGGCCGTGCAAAATGCAGGCATGACCGCCCACGACCATGTATCTGACGCCGTGCTTATTGAGCAGGGAACAGACACGCGTTAACGGATCCGGATTGACTGCGCTGGAAGAAGAAGACATGGTATCTACCATAAGCGGGGATTGGTTTGTTTTTTCTTCCAAGCCTCATAATCCGCCCAGGATTTTGCCTTGAAAACGAATCCGCGTGGCCTGCAGAATGGGTTCAGACGATCCACGCGCACTTGCAGCGCCATGGCGCGGCGATGACTTTCAATGGGAGACACCTGCGATTGAAACCGGCGGCGACCGACAACTTTCTCCTTGATCAATTGCCTTTTCATTGATGGCTTTGATTATGTTTTGCTTTCACAAGGACAGAGTCAACGGCCTCTTCAAAAACCGCGATTGATTCGCGCAGGGCATCCTCGGAAATAGTCAAAGGCGGGGCAATTTTCAGGCACTCGCCGGCGACACCCACCGGCGCGAACATGAGCAGGCCGCGCTGGAAACAGGCCACGTTTATTTTCAACGCCAGTTCCGGATTAGGGGTTTTTGTGCCGGGTTTGACCACCTGGATGCCGGCCACCAGCCCCTTGCCCTGCGCGCAGCCGAGCACATCGGGATATTTTTGCCGGATGCGATGAATTTCCGGCACAAGGATATCGCCCATTCTGGCGGCGCGCTCAACCAGCCGTTCTTTTTGAATAAGTTTCAGGTTGGTGATCGCAGCCGCCACCGGCAAGGGCGAGCCGGAATGGGTGGAAGTCATGGAGCCGGGCGCGTAAAGCCCCTGGATATCCTTCCGGCCGATCACCGCCGAAATCGGCAGGGAGGAAGAAATGCCCTTCCCGCAGGCAATCAAATCCGGTTTTACGCCGTAATGCTGGAACCCGAACATTTTACCGGTCCGTCCGAAGCCGGCCTGGACCTCGTCAAAACAGAGGACGATATCATGCGCGCGGCAGAATTTCTCAAGCTGTTGGGCGTAGGCCGCCGGCATAAAATCGGGGCCGATGCCCTGGTAAGTCTCGGTCATGACTCCCGCAATATTGTCCGGCGCCACGTTGTGTTTTCTGATCGTTTGCAGGAAGAGTTCAAAAGAGACATTTTCATTCTTGTAACCGTCGGGAAAAGGCGCCTGGATGAAAGAAGCATCGCTCTTTCCCATCCACTTTTTCAGCCGGGGCATGCCGCCGGCAAGCTGCGCGCCCATGGTGCGGCCGTGGAACGCGTTCTGGAAAGTAACAAAATATTTTTTCTGCGGACCGTATTTTTCCAACGCATAAGTTTTGGAAAGCTTGATGCAGTTTTCGGTGGCCTCGGCGCCGGTGCTCAAAAGGAAAACACTGTACCGCTTCGGATCGGGAGAAATACCCTGCAGCATTTTTGTCAGAACCGCGCGCTGTTCATGGACAAAGACGTAAGAGGCCAGCAGGCCGCGGTCAATAATATCCTTTAACGCCTTGCGGATTTCGCGGCGGCTGTGGCCGGCGTTGGCGATTAAAACACCGGAAGACCAGTCAATCCAGCGGTTGCCCCATTTGTCGCTGACGATAAAATCCTCGGCCTTGTGCCAGACAATCGGCGGCTGGCCCATCATGGAGCGCGGCTCGGATTTTTCCAGGGCGCGGAAAACCGGCAGGGACTGCGGAACGGGCAGACTGGTTTTTATCGTCCGGTATTTTGTTTTGACTTTTTTAACTTTTACCGGTTTCAGACTGTAACTCGCCATGAGTAATTCCTCTCTTTATAATAAATCATTCAGTATTTGATAAACTTCGTTCAACATTAGAAGTCAGAATCCAGCAGCCAGTAGTCAGAATAATAATTCTGAATTCTGACTACTGACTTCTGGTTTTTCTCATTTCCCGCGCAATTTCACATGCGGCCGGTCGCCGTAATGGATCTGCGCGGGCTCGCCGTCGTTCAGTATGGAAAGCCGCGCCGCTTCCACCACCAGTTCGTTGATATAACTGTTGGCCGGCGTGGCGATCAAACCCTTGCGGTCCACGGCCCGGATAAATTCCCGGCGCCTGTTCAAAGCCTGCGCTTCATTGAGAGCGGCGGCTTCGTTTTCCATCCGGCCGATGGTATTGATAATGGCGGCCACCGAATCAAAACCGTAACCGACCGGCTTGAAGCCGGCGCCTTCCCAGGGAACCAGCCGGTAGAAATCGGGATTGATGTAATTATAGACCGAGCCGGCGACGCCGATGCCTTCAAGGTAACTGTGAATAACGCCCCGGAACTGATCGTCGTGCGCGATCAGGCCGCTTTTGCCGTTGCCCTCGCAGAACATGGCAAGGCACTGCTCGTTACTGCCGGCGCCTTCATCGGGATAGCCGAGACCATCCGTAACCGAAAGCAGGGCGCCGTTTTCAAAACGCACGCGGCCGTTGGCCCAGAGGTATCCTTCGTTGCCGTTCGGGAATTTCCCCTTGACGCCCGCCACGGACACTTCCGCCGGCTTCAAACCCGTGATAAAATAAACCAGGTCAACGTAATGACAGCCCACGTAGACAAAGGGGTCGGTCTTGTCGCAGGTGAACCAGTTCTGGAAATTTGAACTGCGGTAAAAGTAGGGTTCTATCATTTTGGCCTCGCCCATCGCGAAAGCGCCAAAATGCCCGAGGGCATAATGGCGCCGGGCGATCAGCGAACGGCGGTCAAAACGTTTATGATATTCAACCCCGACAAAGAGTCCTTTTTCCAGCGCCAGTTTTTCAATCTCCGCCGCCTGCTCATACTTCAGCACGAGGGGCTTGACGCAAAGCACATTCTGATTATGGCGCAACGCTTCCATGACCACCGGGTAATGGAGCTGATCCGGCATGGCCACCACCACCGCCTGGCGCGCCGGCATTTTCGCGAGCGCTTCCTTGTAAAGCTCCGGAAATTTTTCACTGGGATTTGCGTCCAGCGCCGGATAGGCCGCGAAAGTCTGCCCCGGGAAGGCCCCGCGCAAGTCGGGCGATTCGCTTAAAAATTTCAGGGGCGGAGCATTGAGCGCGCAAACGCTGATTTCACCGACAACACCTGAGCGCTGCAGGTGATAAATAGACGGCAAAAGCAGATCATGGGTGATCATGCCGCCGCCGATAATACAGACATCAACTGGTTGCATAGTGGAGATACTATTTAATAAAAGACAAAAAAAAGTCAAGCGGATATTCGGGGCGCATAAAAATAACTTGCCATTTTTCGGCAATCGGCTATGCTGGCCGCATTTGAAAACAGGAGAAACCGGGCATGAAAGAAAAAATACATCCAAAATATGAGGAAACCACGATCACCTGCATCTGCGGCAACGTGATTCACACCCGCTCAACCGCCAGGGATATAAAAGTGAACACTTGTTCGGCTTGTCATCCGTTTTTTACCGGCACAGCCAAATACGTGGACGCCGCCGGACGGGTTGAGCAGTTCAACAAACGTTACGGGAAAAAATAGTTTTTTCCGGGGCCGGGGATATGCCGCCCGCGCCGCAGGGCGCGGACGGACACAACCCGGCCTGTTTTGTATTTACCGGTTCATTAGCATCCCAGAGGATGCAGGTTAACATTGCATCAGCCTTGTCGTCCATAGGACGACACGAAACATGGATTTAAGCGCGATCAACGATGAATTCCTGAAAACACTCCGGGAAAAAATTGCCCTCCGCGAGACGGAATTGGCCGACAGCGCCGCCTCCGCCAACCGCCTGAAATACCGCGAACTGGTCCGCGCGCATGCGCGCCTGAATAAAATCCAGGACAAATCAACCGCTTTCCTGCGCCTGCAGAGGGAAGCCGGCGAATGCCGGCGCATGATTGCCGATGAAAAAAGCGAGGCTGAAATAAAAGAACTGGCCCGGGAAGATCTGGGCCGGCTGGAAAAGGAAACCGAAGCCGCGCGCCGGGAACTGCTCATGGAGCTATACCCCCCCGACCCCGACGAAAATCGCGGCATTATCATGGAAATCAGGGCCGGAACCGGCGGCGACGAGGCCGCCCTGTTTGCCGGCGACCTGACCCGCATGTACGCCCGTTACGCGGAACAGCAGGGCTGGAAAACAGAATACATCAACGCCAGCCTTTCCGAAAAGGGCGGTTACAAGGAAGTGGTTTTTTCCATTGAAGGCGAAAACGTTTTCCGCAGTTTGCAGTATGAAGGCGGCACCCACCGCGTCCAGCGCGTGCCCCTTACCGAGGCCAACGGCCGGATCCACACTTCCACCGCCACCGTGGCCGTCCTGCCGGAGGCGGAGGAACTTGACGCAATAGAAATAAATCCGGAAGATATACGCGTGGACGTCTACCGCGCCTCCGGCGCCGGCGGACAGCACGTCAACAAAACCGATTCCGCCGTGCGCCTCACCCACCTGCCGACCGGCATTGTGGTCGCCAGCCAGGAGGAACGATCTCAGCATAAAAACCGCGCCAAGGCCATGCGGGTTCTCCTTTCGCATCTGCTGGCCGCCCGGAAAAGCGCCAGCGAGGCCGAAACCAGCGATGCGCGCCGCCGGCAAATCGGCAGCGGCGACCGCAGTGAACGCATCCGCACCTATAATTTCCCGCAAAACCGCCTGACCGACCACCGCATCAACCTGACAATCTATAATTTAACCGGAATAATTGAAGGCGGCCTTGCCCCGGTCCTGCGGGCTCTCCACGAAAATTATCAACAGAAAAAATTCGCGCAAAACATCCAGTTGGAAAAATTACTGGAAGCATGAATTGTTTTGAATTTTGGTATTCAAAAATCATTGCGCCAACGGGGCGGCGCTCCTGCAAAAAAACATAACATAAGAGAAAATGCAGCCCGGCACTGCCGGGCGATTTTTGAAAATGAACTCAACAGTGCTGGCAATCCTGAATGAATCCAAAAACCGTCTGCAGGCCGCCGGAGTTGACCGGCCGGAACTTGCCGCGGAAATACTGGCGGCGGACGCCTTCAATTGTCCGCGCCTTGAACTGGCTCTGCGCTTGCATGAAAAATTGGCCTCCGCCCGGGCCGTTGCAATTGAGCAAGGCATCCGCCGCCTGGAAAAACATGAGCCGATTCAATATGTCCTCGGCAAAACAGACTTCATGGGCCATGTCTTGAAATGCGACCGCCGCGCCCTGATCCCGCGTCCGGAAACGGAAGAGCTGGTGGAAAGCATCCTCGGCTTTGAACCGCTCTGGCAGGCGGACGCGCCCGCCATCATTGACATCGGCACGGGCAACGGCTGCATTATTATCACTCTGGCATTGCGCAAGAAAAACGGGAAATACATCGCGCTTGACTCTTCCGCCGGGGCCATCGCGCTGGCGGAAGAAAACGCGCGGCGCCACGGGGTGGCGCATGCCATCAAATTCATTACGGCCGATCTGGCCGGCTGGCGCGCGCCCCGGGGGCTGGATGCGGTCGCAGCCAACCCGCCCTACGTGCGCACGGCCGACTTTCATGACCTGGAAAAAAATGTCCGGCTCTGGGAGCCGCGCGCGGCGCTGGACGGCGGAGCGGACGGCCTGCGGGTCATCCGTCCGCTTGTTAAAAAATCTTATGAGATATTGAAACCCGGCGGTTTTTTATTCATGGAAATCGGCTTTGACCAATGGCCGCAAGTCCGGCAACTGCTGGCCGCATCCGGGTTCAGCCGCAGCGCCGCGCGCCCCGATTGTTCCGGACACGACCGCCTGATAACCGCGGTAAAACCGGCGCAAAACGCCGCGCGCCGCCGAACAACGAAAAAAAAGGCTTGAATGCCGGGCCGCAAATGGTGTATTAATCCGGAGCTAGCTAACTTTAATACAAGGGAGGAATCAATGGCAGTTATTATCAGATGCCGCCGGACCGGGGCAAACAACGATCCTTGTTTCAGAATCGTGGCCACCGACGAACGCGCGCCCCGCGACGGCAAATACCTGGAAATGCTCGGCTGGTATGACCCGAAAAAATCAACGAACAATTTTCAGCTCAAGCTCGAGAAAATAGACGTCTGGCTGGGCAAAGGGGCTTTGCTTTCAGCCACTGTCCGCACTCTGGTCAACAAGGCCAGACGCGGCCTGACCTGTTCCACCGCCAAGAAACCGAGAAAAAAGGGTCCCGCCAAAAAAGCGGAGAAAAAGGAAGAACCGCAAAAAGAGGCTTCCCCGGCCCCGGCCGCCGCGGATAAGCCATGAAAAGCTTCCTTGAAAATATCCTGAAGGCTCTGGCCGATTATCCGGACGAAGTGGCGCTCTCCGCGTTCCTCGGACAACAGACCGTGGTTTTTGAAGTGCGCTGCAACAGCGAAGATATGGGGCGCATTATCGGCCGCAGCGGCAAAACCATCGGCGCCATCCGGACTCTTTTGGGCGTGCTGGCGGCAAAGCAAAAAAAGAAATCCATGCTGGAAATTGTGGAATAACATCCCAAGTTCCATTAATCCAGGGGTTGCGGAAAACTTTGCGCGTTGCGCGCCTTTTTGTGCCCCGCGTTCCGTTATGCAGCCACCGCTCAGAATTGATGTTATCACCATCTTTCCGAAAATCCTGTCGGCATTTCTGGCCGAAAGCATTTTGAAACGCGCCGCCGAAAAACAGGCGGTGATTTACAACATCATCAACATGAGGGATTTCACCGGCGACCGGCACCAGACGGTTGACGACCGCCCCTACGGCGGCGGTCCGGGAATGGTCATCAAGCCCGAGCCGGTATTCAAGGCGGTGGAATCGATAAAAACGCAGGAGGCGCGCGTCATATTAATGTCGCCCCAGGGAAGGGTCTTCAACCAGGCGGAAGCCCGCGCCCTGGGCGGCGCCGGCCATCTGATTTTTATCTGCGGCAATTACGAGGGCGTGGACGAGCGCGTCAGCCAGGCGCTCGTTACCGACGAGATTTCAATCGGGGATTACGTCCTGACCAACGGCGCGCTGGCGGCGGCGGTCGTGATTGACGCCATCGTGCGCCTCCTGCCGAACGTCCTCGGGGCGGAAGAATCGGCCGCCATGGATTCTTTCGGAGAGTATGCATTGGAACATCCGCAATACACGCGGCCGGAGGTATTCCGCGGAATGAAAGTGCCGCCGGTCCTGCTCTCGGGCAACCATGCGGAAATAGAGCGCTGGCGAAAAGAACAGTCGCGGGCCAGGACGCGCGCGCGGCGGCCCGACCTGGCCGCAGGCGGCGCGGTCAAAACGCCCCCCGCCCGCGAAACCGGACAAAATAACTGCTTGACCGATCGCATAAAAAATGTAGATTAATTGGCCGGCTGAACAACCAGAGGAAAGAGGAAAAACATGGCTTCTGATATCACCGCTAAAATTGACGCTGAAAACCGCTCCAAGATCAAGCATCCGCCGTTCCAGATCGGGGACACCATCCGGGTCTCGGTAAAAATCAAGGAGGGCGACAAGGAACGCGTGCAGGCTTATTCCGGAATCCTCATCGCCCGGCACGGCTCGGGCGCAACCGCAACCATTACCGTCCGGAAAACTTCTTTTGGCGAGGACGTGGAACGCATATTCCCGCTTCATTCCCCCAACATCACCGCCATTAAAGTTGAGTTTTCAGGCAAAGCCAGACGGGCCAAGCTCTATTATCTCCGCAAACGCACCGGAAAACAGGCCCGCTTGGCCAGCGCCGAAGCTTAAGGAGGCAGGGTTTACGTCCGACTTGCTGGAATTTGAACATCAGTTCTGGGCCAAGGGATGCCGGCGCATCGCCGGAGTGGACGAAGTCGGCCGCGGCCCGCTGGCCGGCCCCGTGGTGGCCGCCGCGGTTGTGTTCGCCCGCGATTACATTGAAAAGAAACGGGGAGACCTCTTCGCAAGCCTCACCGACTCCAAGCAATTATCGGAAAACCAGCGGAACCATTTCTTTGCCCTGCTCACCCAGTCGCCGGAAGTTGAAATCGGGATTGGTTTCGGCAATGCAACCGAGATTGATAAAATCAACATCCTTTCCGCCACGCACGTTACCATGGGCCGCGCCCTGTCCGGCCTCTGTTCGCCGCCGGATCATGCCATTGTTGACGGCCGGCCGGTCGCAGGCCTGCCCTGCCCTTCAACGGCGGTGATCAAGGGGGATGCGCGCAGCCTTTCCGTTGCCGCGGCCAGTGTAATCGCCAAAGTCGTGCGCGACCAATGGATGCTGGAGCTTGACCGCTGGCGCCCGGAATACGGCTTCGGCCGCCATAAAGGTTACGGCACTCCCGCCCACATCCAGGCATTATTGAAATACGGCCCGACCGAGCATCACCGGCGTTCCTTCCGGCCGGTGCGCGAGATAGAAAACCTGCGCAACAGGAAAGAGCTTTTTTGCCCTGAACTTTAATCCGGACAAGCCGGATTGAGAACCCATGTGGAAACGCATTGTATCCCTTGTAACCCGCCGCAGAGCGCGCATGACGCCGCGCCAGCGCAGCGGGCTGTGGGGCGAACGCGAAGCGGAAAGCATCCTGCAAGCGAAAGGATACAAAATTCTCGGCCGGCGGACCCGCGTGGGACCGCGGGACGAAATTGACCTGATTGCGCGTTCCGGCAACATGCTTGTTTTCATTGAGGTCAAAACCCGCCTTAACGAGGAATTCGGCCGGCCGCTCGCGGCGGTTGACCGCCAAAAACGCTTTCGCATGTCCCGGGCGGCCGTCCGCTACCTTAAAAAACTCAAAAAACAGCCGGCCAGTTTCCGTTTTGACGTCGTTGAAATTATCGGACATCCGGACGGCCGGCAGCCGGTTGTCCGCCATATTGAAAACGCCTTCCCCCTGCCGAAAAATTTTCGCGTGCCTTGAAATTGATCCCGGGAAACCCCGCCGCGGCCCGGTCTTGACCCTGGCATGCCGGGTAATTTCCGGAGTTATTCTCATCAACCCGCTACGGGCCCACGGCCTCAGAAGAAAATATCCCAAGGCCGCGGGGCTTGACGAAACTGATTCTTTCTGGCATTGTAACCGGCAAATCCTTAACCGAATTTTTTTATCAGGCGGACAGAAATCATGACACAATTGAATCAAGAACAGAAAGAACTGGTGCGGCAATGGGTAACCGCGGGCGCAACGCTCCCGGAAATCCAGAAAAAAATCAAGGAAGAGCTCAAAATCCCGGTCACTTTCATGGAAACCCGTTTCCTCGTCCTGGATCTGAACCTGGACATCAAGGAAAAAACGCCGGCCGCGCCGGCGGACATTGATCTCTCAAAACCGTCCTCCGCCGGCGCAGAAGACGAAGTCCCCGAAGAAAAGGCCGCGCCCGGCGGCGTAAGCGTGGAACTTGACCGCGTCGTAAAAGCCGGGGCGATCGTCAGCGGAAAGGTAACCTTCAGCGACGGCGAAACGGCCGCCTGGTCCCTGGACCAGTTCGGACGCCTGGCGCTGTCAGCCGGGAATGCCGGTTACCGGCCAAGCCAGGACGATTTGCAGGCCTTCCAGCAGGAACTCGCCCGTTTGATCCAGAACCGGGGATTTTAAATTTTTAGCCGCAAAAAGCGCAAGCAGAGCGCAAAGGATGCTTTCATTCTATGAAGGACTACGGGAAATGAAACCGGAGTCGCCATGGTATGGCGGCAAGACTATCTTGTGAATTTTGCGCATCCTTGCGGCAAGATTCCCATTCTCTGATCAAAACCCAATTTTCATCCCATCCGTCCCGATAATGACGTTTTTTTTCAGATATTTCCGGCCGAGACGCAGAATTTCCTTTTCGCGATCGTTCCAGTCTGGATGAATATGGAGACAGACAATCTTGCCGACTTTTTTGCCGGCCAAGCAGGCAAAGAGATCCTCCGGTCTAAAGTGGGCTAGTTCAACCAACAATAAATCTGTCTTATCAATAAAGGCATCCAGATCGCGCGGCCCGGCAATATCCCCCGTATAAACCAACCGTCTTTTGTCCGGCATGGTCGCGGAAAAAGCAAAACTATCGGTCGGCACCGGCGCCATATTTTTTCTTGATATGAAGCGACGTTTCAGGTGATTGGTGCGATGAACGGAGAAAGATGTTTTTGCGTTTTTGTAAATTTCTCCTTCTTTCAGCGGTATAAACTCCAGTTTAAACGAAAGGGTCTCGGGCATAAGATACATCATCCGCAAATATTCTTTCACCGGCCGGCAGGCTTTGGGAGGAAGGAATATTTTCAGCGGCAATCCATTCCTTTTCTGCGAGAGCTCCATGGTCTGGATGAGCATGGGAAGTCCGGCAAAATGGTCTGGATCCATATGGGATATAAAGACCGCCCTGATTCTGTTGTAATTTATCCCGAGCCGCACCATGGAGGCGCTGCACGGTTCGCCGGCATCCAGAAGGTACAGATTGTCGCCGATCTTAAGCGCGACCGACTCCGTGTAGCGGTTCCAAGTCGGTATGCCGGAAGCCGTTCCGATCAGATATATTTTTGTCTTCATATTAAAAATCAACCGCCAACCCTTCCCTTGCGATAAACGTTTTCGGAAATATGCGCCGAACATCATCCAGCATCTCCTCCTTCTGCTGGCCATGAATCAGATACAACCGCTCCGCCCCGGCCATTTTCGCTATTTGGGCGGCTTCCTCCGGAGCGCTGTGAGCCGCGTCATGAATGAGCAGGGGCGTTTTCCGCGCAAATTCGGCCAGCGGCGGATGGAACGAGGTGTCCCCGCTGAAGACCATCGTATTTCCCGCGGCCGGATAAGTGATTTTGCCGGCCAAGGCTTCCGCGGCCACTTTACCGCCGGAAACATGTTTGGCCGCAATCGTTTCAAGAATAAAATCATCGCCCGTGTATGTTTCCCCCGGAACAATCGGGACAACATCAATATCTATCACAAGCTCGGGAAACCGTTCCCACTGAAGAAATTTTTTGCTTGTCTCCACAATTTCACACACATTCCGGGAAGGACCGACAATCGTCAGGGGACAAACGGCCTTGCCGGCGGATCTGCGGCTCCATAAATAAAACAACAAATGCGGCAGGCCCAGATAATGGTCCTGGTGCAGGTGCGTCAGGACAAGATATTTAATATCGGCGGCATCCAGCCCATATTCGCGCATCTTCAGCACATTGCACCAGCCGGTGTCCACCAGGATATTCTTGTTGATCATGAAAGAGGCGGCCTCTTTCCCGATATCCGGCGTGCAGGGCGCCGTGCCGACAAAAATCACCTTCATAATTTTACCTCAACAGTATATCTTATCAAACGTATATCTTATCAAACAGTCTTTTCAGCAAAAATTCCACGTCGGTTGCGGTCACGGGCTTGGCATTGGCCGCGGTCGACCATGATTTCAGGGTCTCGCGGATTACCGTTTCCTTCGCGATAATTTCCTTGCCCTTGAACGGCGAGGCAATTTTAAAACGTTCCAGCAAGCGGCGCGTAAAAACAAGCAGATCGCCGCCGATTGTCCGGCTCATGACTTCATATTTCCCGCCCATTGCCGGCCGGTTTAATTCAATGGCATGCGGCAGACAGACGCCGCAAACCAAGCCATGCGGGGCATGATACCGGACCCCGAGCGGGTGCGCCAGGCCGTGCACCACGCCCAGACGCGCCATGGAAAAGGAAAGACCGGCCAGGTAACTGCCCAGGAGCAGTCCCTTTCCGGCCGCGCGCCCTCCGCCGCGATAAACTTTTTCAAGGTTGGCGGCAATAAGACCGATCGCCTTCAGCCCGAGCTGGTCGCTCAGCCAGCAGGCCATGCGGCTGGTATAGGCTTCTATCGCCTGGGTAAAAGCGTCCAGGCCGGCATAAGCGATCGTTTGTTTCGGGCAAGATTCCAGCAAAACGTGATCAAGAATTACGAGCCTGGCGATCAGGAGCGGGTTTTTGATTGATTGTTTCCGGCGCTTTTCCGTGTTCGTCAGAACGGAATTGATGGTCGCTTCCGAACCCGTGCCGGCGGTGGCCGGCACGGCGGCAAACGGGATGCCGGGCGTCTCAATCGGCGCGCCGTCATGATAAGCCTCCAATTCCTTCCCGGCCTTAAAAAGGCCGGCGCACGCCTTGGCCAAATCCAGCACGCTGCCCCCGCCCACGCCGGCTATCCAGTCGGCGCGGCATTCCCTCGTAAACGCCAGGGCGTCTTTCAAATGAGAAAGCGTCGGCTCGCCGCCGCCGTGTCCGCGGCAGGCGATTTGGAGGCCGGCCGGAGTCTTATCCAGAATGCTCTTCAATTTGCCGCTTTGCGCCAGGGAACGGCCGTGCACGATCACGCCTCGTTTTCCAAAACGGGCGCATTCCGCAATCAGTTTGAGCGCGGCATCCGCGCCGCTGATTGTATGACCGGGAAACACAACCGCGGCGGGTATTATGGGCGAGTCCGGCCCAAGGGCATGCATCCGGCGATGTTTTTCGGTTGCGTTTTGAATTCCCGCATTCATTGCAGGAAAAAGATAAGCCAGACCAGCGCCAGCACGACCAGGATGACCATGATAATGGCCTTGTTTTTGACAATCCTTTTTTCCTGGCGCAACGGACGCAGATTGGAAAAATGACCGGCCATGAAATAATTCGCGAATTTTTCGCGGCCGGTCCCCGAAATGGATTTGCGGTCTTCAAAGAGAGGCAGATCGCCGCCGTTCGCCGCCGAGATATCCGGCGCAAAAAACGGCCGGGACGGCCCGTTTTCCTGTTCCCCGGGAATTGCCCCGTCCTGTTCCGGCCGCCGCCTTCCGGCTTCCGGGAATGGCAAGACGGACGCCGCCTCATTGCCGCCGGACGCCGGCGGAACGGCCCCGGCCGAATGAATTCCGGCGGAACGCGGCGCGCCGGACGCGCCGGCCGGTTTTTTATGGCGCGCCAGCGATTTGATTTCCGCGCCGACTTTTGACATTTCGCGCCGCAATTCTTCCAGGCGACGGTCAACGGCCGACGTTTTTTTACGGCTGAAAATCATTTTCCGGGTTTGGGCTATTGCCTCAGATGCGTTCCATTAACAATACCGCCATCAACGCGGCCAGCATGATAATCAACGGCAGGCTGACCGCAAATCCGACTTTGAACCAGTCGCCGAAACTACGCGGCCTCTTGGCGGCGGCAAGCGATTCTTCCAGAAGCAGCTGACTGGACAGCGCATCCTGATTTCCGGCTTCCTTGGCCGCTTCCAGCCGCGCGCAGGACAGGTTATACTCCTTGCGGACGTTGTCAATAATAGTCAGAGTCCTGTTTAATTCGTCCCTTAACCCCGCGCTGTCGGTCGGCCACCGCTCCTCATTGAAACCGCGCAGTTCTTTGAGCATTTCCTTGAAATGGCCGGCCGTATCGGTCAAGAGCGCCAGGCGCTGGTTCAGGACAACGTCCTCGCGTTCCATCAGGACCAGGCTTTTTTCAAGGTTATCAATCATTTCTCTTTTGCCGGCCTCGTATTTTTCCTGGCCGCTGCGGAGATGTTCAAGGGCGGTCTTTTCCTGTTCCAGCGCGTTCTGCCGGGCGCGCAGCCGCTCCAGTTCGTCCAGCTTGGTCGCCATTTTGCTGTTGATTTCTTCCTTTCTTTTCGCAAGGGGGGTTAGATTCAATTCCTCAGCCGGCACAGCTTCCGTGTTCGGGATTGCGCTCGCCGCCGGAACGTCGCGTCCCGGCCCCATTTTCACTTCCTTCACCTGGTCCCGGCGTTGAATCAAATCGTCGTCAATGAAATCTGTATTTCCCATTTTGTGTCTCCTGTGTTTTTTACTTAACAAACAATCAGCTCCATCGTCCCCGCCCGGGGGAAACGCTCCGGCGCAGTCCGGTCAGGGAACGGCCCCGGCTGGATTTCCCCCGGCCGGCGGAACCAAGGCGGGGATGATCAGGGCCTGTCCGTTCCGCAGCCGTTCGGGGGTCGGCAACTGCGCGCGGTTGGCCTCAAAAATCACATTCCATTTTCTCGGGTTACGGTAAAATCTGGCGGCAATCAAAGAAAGCGTGTCCCCTTCCTGGACATAATACACCGTGGAATCCGCCGCGGACGGCGGGAATTGCCCGCCCGGCTGATTTTTCACAGGCGGACGGGACGCGGATGCAACCGGCGGCTTTTCCCCGCCGGCGAGAAGCTTGGCCATATTTTCCCGCACCTCGCGCAAACTGATTTTCAAGCGGCGATTTTCTTCCTCCAGAGCCAGCAGTTTTTTCTCCGCTTCCGGAAACTGGTCCGAAACCGAAGCGGCAAAGGACATCTTCGCCTTGCGGATCAAATCCTCAATCAACCGGCGCTTCTGGGTTTCGGGACGCCTCTCAAGATAGCGCTGGTAGTGATAAATTGCCCCGACGTAATCCTTTTTATAATCATCATAAAGCAACGCCAGTTCCAGATGGGCCTGCGCTAGTTCCGGTTTTCTTTCCAGCGCCTTGTGCAGGGACGCAACGGCGCCATCCTTGTCGCCCTGGCGGATGCGGGACTGCGCCTTGCGGAGCAACGGGTCATGAAAATCGCGCTCATCAAGCCGCGCAACCTGCCGGGAACAACCCGCCGCGAAAAAGACCGCCGCAATCAGGACAGCGGCGCCCCGGCCGGTCAGCCGCAATGGATTCATGTTTTTCATGGCAAATCTCGCTTTCTTATAACCAATAAAAGATTTTAATACAATGTTTTTTTATTTCCTTCCGGTCTTCACGCAGGGCAGAACAATCCGCACCGTTGTCCCGCCGTCCGACGCGGTTTTCACCATGATGTCGCCCGCATGGTTTTTCACTATGCCCAGCGCGGCTGACAATCCTAGTCCGCGGCCGACCCCCTTGGTGCTAAAAAAGGGATCAAACAATTTTGAGCGGGTGGCCGCGTCCATGCCGTGTCCGTTGTCCGTAACGCTCAAATAACAGCGCCGGCCGGGCGCAGAGGGGCCGGCGCGCAGAATGATTTCACCGTTACTCCCGTTTTTATGCCGCCGGACAATCCCCGTTTCAATTTGAATAATCCCTCCCGTTCCTCCGCCTTTCCCCCTGACGGCATCCAGCGAGTTGGCGACCAGAATGGAGAACAACTGTTTCAACTGAGCGGCATTGCCGTTGATCGGCGGCAGATTTTTTTCCAGGCGTAAATGCAGTTTCGCATTGCCGGCGGCAAGCTCTTTCAAGGAGGCAACCGTATCAACGGCAATTTCCGAAAGATTAACCGGACTGAATTCACCCTTATCCATGCCGGCGCAAACCAGCAGTTGTTTCAGCACCATTGTTGACCGCTGGCACGCCGTCAGAACGTTCTGGAGATATTCACGCGCCTCTCCGGCATCGGGGGACTGGTTCAGCAGGGCCAGGGCCGCATTCCCCTGAACGGCCATCAGCTGATTGTTCAATTCATGCGCCAGACCGCCGGCCATGGCGGCAAGGCTTTCCAGTTTCTCGGCCCGTCGCAGGCTTGCTTCAAGCGACATCCGTTTCGCCTGCTCCTCTTTTAACAACGATAGATCCTGAATAGTGCTGAGTATCCCGAGAAATTCTCCGTTGCCCGAACAGATGGAATAATCCTTCTCCAGGACAGGAAGCGAAACGCCGTCGCGGCGCAGATAATTTGTTTCAAAAGGGCGGGGATTTATTTTTCCCTTGCTTAGTTTCCCGGCGATCATCTCGCGGGCCGGGCCGCTCTCGCGCAGAAACTCCCAAACCGGCCGCCCGATCATTTCGGCGGCGGTATATCCAAGCATTTCCAGTTCCGCCCGATTAACCCGCACCAGATTGCCCATGAGATCTATCTCGTGGTAACCGACGGGCGCATCGTCAAACAAACGGCGGTATTGCCGCTCGCTTTGCTCCAGCTTTGCCGCCAAGTCGTGCTCATGAACGCCGATCTCAATGGTAGCCTGGAGCTCGGCATCCGTAAAAGGCTTGGTAATAAAACCGCAGGCGCCGCTGGCTTTGACGCGGGCCAGCGTTTGATCGTCCGAATAGGCGGTCGCAAAAACAACCGGCAAGCCGTATTGCTCACGCACAGCACGGGCCAGCTCAATCCCGTCCATGCCGGCGCCGAGCTTAATATCCGTGAGCACAAGGTCCGGACGGAGCGTTTTCATCCTTTCTAATGTTTCCCCCGCCGAGGCGAAATTGCCGATAATTTCATGGCCGAGGCGCGCCAGCCTGTTCTGCAGGTCCAACGCCACGATCCGCTCGTCCTCAACGATAAAAATTTTCAGGCTGTGCATGGTTGTTGTTTTTTTTGATTGTATAATATCCCCCTGACAAAAAAAAGAAAAAAAAAGCTTGCATTTCAGCCTGCAGAAGCTACCGTTTATCCGCAAGCGACCGCCGGAGGCGCCGCCTCCGGCGAAAAACTTCTTAGCAAAACTGTTGTATACTAATTAAACAAAGGAGGTAAAAAAAAATATTTTTTTTCTTGCATTTCAGCGGTAAGGTAGTATGTTATTTCAAAAACAACGGAAACGATGGTCGCCAAAAGCGACTCTAAAGCAAATCACGCCCGCGCGTGATAAACAAAAAAAAGGAGGATAAACCATGAAGTTAAGCCGTTTGCATTTGGCGGGATGTGTTCTGGTGTCTCTGGCCCTGACCGCAGGAGCCCAGACGGCCACACCGGCGGCGCAGCCTGTTTCAGATGCTGGTAACTTCCAACTCTCTCTGGTTACGCCCGTTCAGATCCAGAATGCCGATCGTGCCATTGACGGCCTGCGGATCAATCTCATTTACGGGCAGAACACGGACGTGTCCGGCATGGACATCGGTATCATTAACCATGCCACCGGCAACCTGAACGGCGCCGAAATCGGCGTCGTAAATATAGTTGAAGGCCAAGCCAGCGGATTCCAGCTGGGTATAATTAACGGCATTGGCGAGGCATTCAGCGGCCATCAGGCGGCTCCCGTCGGCGTGAACTATGTCGGCGGCGCAAGCGCCGGCTGGCAGGAAACCGCCGCGGGCGTCAACGTCGTCATGGATAAAATGGACGGCGGCCAGGTTAATATATTCGGTATCAACTATGTCGGGGCCGATGGCGACAATCAGCTTTCCGCGGCCGGCATCAACTGGATCACCGAAGTGCAAGCCGGTGTGCAGGCAGTCGCGGCCGGTTTGAACTATGCCGGCGGTGACGCCGACGTTCAGCTTTCCGCGGCCGGCATCAACCTTTCCCTCGGCACCGTCAGCGCCGGCCAGCTTGTGGCCGCCGGCGTGAACCTTGCCAGCGAATCGGTTGACAACCAGATCAACGCGTTCGGCATTAACTATGCCGGCGAGTCCGCTTCCGGCGTCCAGATCAGCGCGGCCGGCATCAACTGGGCCGGCGACAAGTCTGACGCGCAGGTTGTCGCGGCCGGGCTTAACGCCGCCGACAGCATCAGCGGCGCGCAGTTTGCCGCAGCCGGTGTTAACTTCGCCAACGGCGACGCCAACGGCGCCCAGGCCCTTGTGGCCGGTATCAACATTGCCGGCGGCGCGGTTAAAGGCGCCCAGTGCGTTCTCCCGCTGCTTGGCATTAACTATGCCAGCGAAGTGGACGGCGCCCAGTGGTCGGCGATCAACGTCGCCAGCAAGGTCAAGGGATTCCAGTTCGGCGCAATCAACTATTGCGATGAATTGGACGGCTTGCAGGTCGGCGTGATCAATATCGCCACGCAGAACTCGCTGCCGGTCATGGTTGTCGTCAACGCCAACTGGTAAGGCAAAAGAAGCGTTAACAAGAGAGAGTAATTTATTAAGGGCTGCCGCGCCGCAAGGCGGGCAGCCCTTAATGTTTCTGTGGGAAAAAAATGCCGGCAATAATCGCGCGGAACAGCGCGAAAAAAAAATTATCAAAGCCATGCACCGGCAATTGGAAGCAGGATTGAATCATTCCGCAACGCGCAAAGATTTTTTCAAGACCCTTGCGGATGTCAAACCGAGGAACCGCCGCGCGTTGCCGCCGAATACTTTCCCCATAGTCCGGGACGAAACGCCAAGCGACCTCATGATTCGGCGGTCATATTGAACCCATTTTTTAACCCAGGAAAAATTGTAATCATTCGCCGAACAGTCCGAACCAAAAATCACGTTGTTTTCAACATCGTATCCGATCTTGAACAATTTATACAACGCCTCGCGCCGGTAGATTTCCGGCGTGCCGGGCGTTACGTCAATAAAAAGCTCAACATCCAGTTCCGGCCGGCTGGTATACGCCGCCAGAAATTTTCCATACACGGCCAGCAACTCGTCACACCACGGCCAGGATATATGCGCCAGGGAGAATTTCAATCCCCGCACCCGCAATAACGCTTCAAAAAGCACCGGTCGGTTGTAAACGGATGAGGGCTTGCCGTCCCATAAAATTCCGGAATGAAATAAGATCGGACGCTTGGTCTCGGCAATCGCCTGAAAGATTTTCATGGCCCGGCGGTCGCCCGGCTCAAAATAATCGCAAATGACCTTGAACCCGTTAATCCCCCGCTCCACCGCCGCCTGCGCCTGACGCAAAGCATCATTTTCCAGGGGGTCTATCCAGAAAAACGGATAAAACTCACGGGAAAGGCAACACCATTCCAGGACATGATCCAGACGTTCCCGCCAGGTTTTGATTGTTCCCGCGGATGCGGCGCAATGCGGCGACTGAGACAGCAGAATGCCGCCACCCACGCCGGCCTGCCGCATTTTCCGGATTAAAGATTTACGCCCGGCATGACCGGGTCTGACATGGATATGACCATCAAACATATTTACCTCTACAACTAAATTTATCAGGTTTTTCCGATATGCATTTACAATGTATGGCCAATCGGCGATACCTGTCAAGCACCGGACAAGTTGCCCAAGCGGTCGTCGGGGAGCGGAAGATTGTCAATCAAACGGACATTGCCAATGCGGACCGCAAGCGCAATCAGAACGTTTTCATCGCCGATTTTATCCAATGGCTTGAGATCAACCGCGCCCGCAATTTCAATATAATCAATGGCGGCCGGCTTGCCCCGCGCGACAAGATCAAACATGGCCGCCTTGAGAACCAAAACATCGCGTTCGCCCGCGCGATAAAGGCGGCGGGCTTGTCTGAGCGCCGCGCTCAGACAGACCGCGGCGCGCCTTTCCTCCGGGCTGAGGCAAGCATTGCGCGAACTCATCGCCAGTCCGTCCGTTTCGCGCGCGATAGGGGCCACGACCATTTTAACCGGAAAATTAAAATCACGGATCATGCGCCGGATGAGCATGGCCTGCTGGGCGTCCTTCTGTCCGAAGACCGCCGCGTCCGGCAAAACAATATTGAAGAGCTTGGCGACCACGGTCAGGACGCCGCGGAAATGATTTTCCCGAAACTTGCCGCAAAGCTGTTTTGATAAATCATTTTCATCCATAAAAACAGCATTGTCACGCGCATACATATCCGCCGCTGACGGGTTAAAGAGGATATCCACGCCGTTTTGCCGGCATAACTCGCCGTCCCGCGCAAGATCGCGCGGATACGTCTTGAAATCCTCCCGCGGCCCGAACTGGAGCGGATTAACAAAGATGCTCAGGACAACAATATCCGCTGACCGGCGCGCTTCTTTGACGAGGGAAATGTGGCCGGCATGAAGGAAACCCATGGTTGGCACGAATCCGATAGTGCGTCCCTGGCTGCGCAATTCAAGCGCCGTTTTTTGCATGATTTCAGGCGAATTGATTATTTGCATGGACAACCACAAGCCTTGTCAGGGACTCATTCGCCGGTTGTTCCGGTACGGTTGTCCTTGACTGTGACCTCTCGGCAATTTTCAAGAACGCGCAAATCGCATCCCGGTTTGCACTCCGATTCGCCCCCGTCGCAGATGTTCCCGGCAACAAGGATATTGCTTGAACTATTAACATGGATATTATCGTAGGATTTATCTTTAGCTTGTGAATTCCCGCTGACAATATTGCTGGAAACGATGATCCGGTCCGGATTCCCTCCGCCCCGCACGGGGTATTCCGGCCACCGCTCCTGTTCCTGGGAAATATCGTAGGCGCGGTTGGTTATAAAAATGCCGTGTCTGCCGTTATTCGTGATGGTATTCCCCTGAATAAGACTGTGCCGGGCGCCGCAAAACATAACGCCGTTACGTCGGTTCTGGTCAATTATATTGCCCGTTACAATCGTTCCGCCATTCTGACAGTTCACCCGGGAAGCAAACGCGATCGTTATGCCGTCGGCATTACGAAACACGGAATTGCCGGCAATGGTGTTTTGGTGACGGGCATTGACGATGATGCCGGAATCCCCGCAATCACTCACGAAATTATTTGATATGATTGAATGCGAGCAGCCTGTCGCGCGAATCCCGCTTCGCAGCGCCTCCTGAAAAATATTGTTTGTTATCACCCATCCCGCGCCTGAAGGAGGATGGACATTGACGCAATCACCCCATCCCCAAATATGCGTGTGCGGGACAAAGTTGGCGCTCTTTCCCGTTCCTCTGATATAATTTCCGCTGATAATACCCGGGCCAGGCGTCCTTACGATGCAAATGCCCTTATCGCCAATATCTTCCAGCCGATTACCGGCAAAGGTCAAATTCGGCCCTGCGTTATTCGCAAGGATGCCTTCGGCCTGCGTGTTATAAATTCGGCAATTTTTTATCGTAATGTTTTTACTGCCATCGCAGACGTGAATCGCATGGCATGCTTCGTAGAAACCGGTGCCTCCTTTCGTGTAACTATCGCCGATAAATTCAAAAACAACCTGTTCTTTGCGGTTGCCGTCAATCGCGAGATTCCGAAGCACAACGCCGTCCGCGCCGCAAATATTCACGAGTGGAAATGTCGCCCAAACCCTGGCCCGGCTTTGGGCGGTATACCCAACCGGCAGATTGCCATCAAGCACCAGCTTGTTGTCTCCGACGGATTGAATATTCATCGCAGTGCGATTTTCCGGCCCCACGATGGTGATTTGCATCTGCGCCCTGAATCCGACCGCGTCAACCAGATTAAGGACCGGCTGCCCCTTCCCGGCGCCGGATGATAACAAGCTGACCGGCGCGCGCGCCAGGAACAAAACGGAATGATCCCCTTGCCCAATCAGCCGGCATTTTTTTGCGATCTTTATCGGCATGGATATATTGAACCGGCCGTCAAGCAGTTCAACTCTGCCGCCGCCGGGTGGCAACGCATCAATGGCCGCCTGGATTTGCTCCTGATCATCAACGCCGGCGCAAACAATATCGGCCTTGTCTTTCCACATGGAGTTGCTTGCCGCGACCACAATTGCGGCCGGCGAACCATGCGGATGATTGAAAAATCCGGTTGATTCATTCATAACAATGCTTTTTTGCCGGGAATTTCTTGCCCTCAACCTCCGCTTTGTATTTCCCCACGGCCGCGCTGACCTGCGCGGTCA
>JAQUQV010000013.1 GCA_028715905.1 Kiritimatiellia bacterium | reverse complement strand
GTAAAAGTTACCGTGCGGCATTTAAGCGCATTAAACGATCCAAACCTGGCAAACAATACAACGACTGCCGCCGGGACGGTCAGGGTCAAAGACCTCGGACCAAATTCAATCGGCCGGGGCTTGAACGATTACGATGGCGACGGCAAGGCCGATCCGACCATTTGCGCCGCCGACGGGTCAATCTGGAAAACCATGCTTTCCGGCGATAAATACACGAACATCGTGGAAGTGGACCCGGGCCGGAGCGGCTGGATAGACGTGCCGGGCGACTACGAAGGCGACGGGCGGACCGGGGTTGGGATTTACGTGCCCTCTTACAGCCTCTGGTATGTCTGGCTCACTTCCCGCGGACACGGAGAATACGGTTACCTGGGCGGACCGGACTTCATGGCCGCGCAAGGCGATTTTGACGGGGATTCCCTCACCGACCCAGCCGTCTACCGCGCAACGGACGGCTATTGGCTCGGTGGATTTTCGTCATGCCAATACGCGCTTTATGAAATTTATCTGGGTGGAGCGGGCTATTTACCTCTGCCGGCGGATTACGACGGCGACAGCCTGGCCGACCCGGCGGTTTATAACCAGAGGACAGGTCTCTGGATATTCAGTCTTTCCTGCATCGGTTATGAATGTATAACCGGATCATTTGGGTGCTCCGGACTGACGGCGGCCCCGGCCGATTACGATGGCGACGGCATAACCGACCCGGCCATTTACAATCCGGAAACGGCCGAATGGCAGATACTGCTTTCCGGCTCGCTGGAAAGCCAGGGACATCACACCCTCTGGGCCGGGACTGCCGGAAACATCGGCGGCCTACCGGTGCCGGCCGATTACGACGGCGACGGTCTTTCCGACTTGGCGGTGTATCATCAGGCAACCGGCGTCTGGGAGGGCCTGCTTTCGGCATATGGCTATTGCCTGATTTCGGGCGGCTTCGGCGGCCCGGATTATCTGCCGATTATTGAATAAGCGATTATTTCCGGCTACCCCGCTGAATTCAGGCCGGATTTTCAAAATCCGGCCTGAATGTTTTCTTCTCTCCAACGCCGACAGCGCCACCCCCTGCATTGCCGCGTTAATCGCTTGCATTACAACATCCGGAAAGTTAGAATGCGAGGCAATTTTCCGGAAAGAAAAAAAACGATGGCACACCGCATTGAAATCGGCCTGAAAGAAGGAATCCGCGACGCGCGCGGCGAAAACGTTGTCGCCGGGGCCCGCCGGTATTTCGGCATGGAACTCAAGGCCGCGCGGACCAGGACTGTCTATAAAATTGACGCGGAACTCACCCGGAATGAAATTGCGTCCGTTTGCCGCCATTTTTGCGACCCGGTCATTGAAGCCGCCGCGCTCGGCCGCCTGAGCCCGCCGGCCGGATTTGACTGGCTGATTGAGATCGGCTACAAACCGGGCGTTACCGATAATGTCGGCCGCACCGCGCTTATCGCCCTGCAAGACATCATTAACCGCGATCCCGGCGAAAACGCGCAGGTCTATACCGCGGCCCAGTATTTTATCAAGGCAAAAGGAATGACGCGTTCCGCCGCGCAAAAACTGGCCGGCGACCTGCTGGCCAATCCTTTGATCCAGACCATCACGGTTTATTCCGCCGCCGAATGGAAAAAAACGCATATTGACTCCGCCGTGCCGGCGATCCGCGAAAAAAACGAGCCGACGGTCGGGACTTACGACCTGCGCGGCAGTGATGCGGACTTGGCGAAAATCAGCCGGGACAACATCCTTTCTCTTTCCCTGGAAGAGATGCATGCCATCCGCGATTATTTCCAGCGCCCGGCCGTCAAAACCGGCCGTAAAAAAATGGGCCTGCCGGACCAACCGACCGATCTTGAGCTGGAATGCATCGCCCAGACCTGGTCCGAACATTGCAGTCATAAAATCTTTTCCGCAAAAATCAAATACACGGACGAACACGGACGGGTTGAAAACATTGATTCGCTTTTCAAAACATATATCCGCGGCGCAACCGAGAAAATCGGCAAAACGAAAAAATGGCTCGTTTCAGTGTTCAAGGATAACGCCGGCATTATCCGTTTCAACAAACGGCTGAACCTGGTTTATAAAATTGAAACGCACAATTCCCCCTCCGCGCTTGACCCTTACGGCGGTGCCATGACCGGCATTGTCGGCGTCAACCGCGATCCGATGGGGACCGGCATGGGCGCCAACCTGCTTTGCAACGTCTGGGGGTATTGCCTCGGTTCCCCATTTTACAGGGGAAACCTGCCGGCCGGCCTGATGCACCCGCGCCGCATCCGCGACGGCGTCCACCAGGGCGTGATTGAGGGCGGCAATCAGAGCGGTATTCCATGGATGCGCGGTTTTGAAATATTTGACGACCGCTACACCGGCAAGCCGCTTGTTTTTTGCGGCACGGTCGGCACTCTTCCCGTCAAAACCGGGGGAAGACCATCGGAGCGCAAGGAGGTTTTTCCGGGCGACGCCATTGTCATGCTGGGCGGCCGGATCGGCAAGGACGGCATTCACGGCGCGACTTTTTCCTCCGAGGAACTGCGCGAAAAATCGCCCGTCCAGGCCGTCCAGATCGGCGACCCGATCACCCAGCGTAAAATGTATGAATTTCTCATGGAAGCCCGCGACCGGGGACTTTACCGCTGTATCACCGATAACGGCGCCGGGGGATTGAGCTGTGCGGCCGGCGAAATGGGGAAATTGAGCGGCGGCGCCGACCTGGACCTGGCAAAAGCGCCGTTGAAATACGAGGGTTTGAAGCCGTGGGAAATTTTCCTCTCCGAGGCCCAGGAGCGCATGACGCTCGCCGTTGCGCCCGGCAAAATAAAGCCCTTTATGGACCTGGCAAAAAAACGCGACGTTGAAGCCGCCGTCCTGGGGACATTTACCGGCTCGCCCGAGCTCGTGGTGCGTTACGGCAGCCGGATAGTCGGACGGCTGGACATGGATTTTCTATACAACGGCTGTCCGGTTCTGCAATTAAAAGCCCGGTGGTCTCCGCCCGCCGCGCAAAAACCGCGCCCGCCGCGCAAAAACCGCGCCGACTATAACAAACTCCTGTGCGAACTGCTGGCCGACCTGAACATCTGTTCCAGGGAATTCAAGAGCCGGCAGTACGACGGCGAAGTCAAGGGCCTGAGCGTCATCAAGCCCTTTGTCGGCGTCTTCTGCGATGTGCCGGCCGACGCCGCGGTCATGCGGGTTGAATACAACCGCAATGAGGGCATCGTCCTTGCCGAAGGAATCAACCCGTTCTATTCCGACCTGGACGCTTATCACATGGCATCTGCCGTAATAGACGAGGCCGTCCGGCGCGCGGTAAGCGCCGGGGGCCGGTTTGACCGGATCGCCGGTCTGGATAATTTCTGCTGGCCGGACCCGGTGCTTTCGGAAAAAACCCCGGACGGTCTGCACAAACTGGCCCAGTTGGTCCGCGCCTGCCGGGCGCTTTACAACGTCACCACCGCCTACGGCGTTCCCTGTATTTCCGGAAAAGACAGCTGTAAAAACGACTCCACGCGCGGCGGTAAAAAAATTTCCATCCCCCCCACCCTGCTCTTTTCCACAATCACCAGAATTGACGACGTGCGCAAGGCGGTAACGGTTGACTTCAAGCGCTCTGGAGACATGATATATGTCGCCGGCCTCACGAAAAACGAACTCGGCGCTTCTGCCTTTTGCCGCCTAACATCAGAAAACACTTGTTCCGGCAAAGTGCCCGAACTCAACGCAATGTTCGGCAAGCGGGTCTGCCGGCAAATGGCAGCGGCGATCGGGCGCGGTCTGATCCGTTCGGCGCACGCCCCCGCCCGCGGCGGCCTGGCCGCCGGGTTTGCCTTGTGCGCCCTGGGAGCAAACCTCGGGGCGGAAATTGATCTGGCCGGCGCCCCGCGCGATGGAAACTTGTCTAATGACGAACTGCTCTTTTCCGAATCCAACAGCCGTTTCATTTTCAGCGCGGCGCCGGAAAACCGGAAAAAACTGGAAAACATTTTCAAGGATATTCCGCATGCCTGCATCGGCAAAGTAACCGGCGCAAAAAAACTCGCCATCCGGGGCGCGGATGGGCGCAGGATTGTGTTTATCGGGCTGGACAAGTTAAGAAAAGCTTTCAAAAAGACGCTCTATGGCGCTTAAACCTCCAATTCTGATTATTACCGGATACGGTGTGAACTGCGAGGCCGAATCCGCGCAGGCCTGGAAAATGGCCGGCGCAAAGCCGCGTATGATCCACCTGCATGACCTGCTGGAACGGCCGGCGCTCATGAATCAGTTCAAGGCCCTGATGTTTATCGGCGGATTCTCGTTCGGCGATCACATGGGCTCGGGACAGGTGCTGGCCCTGCGCCTGCGTTCGCGCGCCAAATATGAAATCATGAAATTTATCAGCCGGAACAGCCTGATCATGGGCGTCTGCAACGGTTTCCAGGTCATGGTCAAAATGGGTCTTCTGCCGGGATTTGACGGCAACTATCTCAAGCGCCAAATCACTCTGACCCATAACGACTGCGGCGTGTTCCAGAATTTCTGGGTCCGGCTCGGCTTTGAGCCGGAGTGCAAATGCGTCTTCACGCGCGGACTGAAGGAAATGCCCCTCCCAATCCGGCACGGCGAAGGCAAAATAATGGCATTGGATAAAAAAATTTTAAACCGGATTGAAAAGGATCACTGCGTTGTCTGCCGTTATCTTGACGCGCAAACGGGTAAACCGGCCCGGCGTTTCCCGGATAACCCCAACGGTTCAATGAACAGCATCGCCGGCCTGTGCGATCCGACCGGCCGGGTCTTCGGTCTCATGCCCCACCCCGAGGCCTATCTTTTCCCTGAAAATCATCCCCAGTGGCAGAGGCAGAATCTGGCCGGCACACTGCCGAAATACGGTCTGGGATTGCAGATATTCAAAAATGCGGTGGAATATCTTAACAAGTCGTGACAATAGAGTTGAGTTAATTTTGAAACCGTCGCTCGTCAAGCCCGAAGAATATTTTTACCACAGAGACGCAGAGGTCGCAGAGGTAAGATCAAATTTTAAAAAAAAGAAATCTTTCCTATCTCTGCGTTCTCAGCGCCTAGCGAAGCGAGCGGTGAACATTTTTTTATGAAAGAATCTTCTGAAAATCGGGATACAAATGATTGCCATTATTGATTATAAAGCCGGAAATCTGACAAGCGTCCAGCTTGCCTTCGCGTATCTGGGCGTGAAAGCGGAAATTACAGACCAACCCGAAAAAATCCTGGCCGCCGGCCGCGTCGTTTTCCCGGGCGTCGGCTCGGCCGGCGCGGCGCGGCGCAGTATCATGGCCCTGCGGCTGGAAAACGTGTTGAAAGAAATCGCCGCGCGCGGCACGCCCTTCCTCGGAATCTGCCTGGGCACCCAGATAATTTTTGATTCATCGGAAGAAGACGGCGGAACCGAAGGTCTCGCCCTGCTTTCCGGAAAGGTCCGGCGTTTTATGCCGGCCGACCGCGCCGACAAGGTGCCGCAAATCGGCTGGAATTCCGTCACAATCATTAAAAAACATCCGGTCCTGGAAGGAATTGAAGACCAGAGCGAATTTTATTTCGTCCACAGTTATTACCCCGAGCCGCGGAATAAGGCGGAAATTATCGGCGCAACCGATTACGCCGGAATAACCTTCGCTTCCATCGTGGGCAGAAACAACCTGGTAGCCACCCAGTTTCATCCGGAAAAATCGGGGAGGATCGGACTGAAACTGCTGGAAAATTTCAGCAGATGGAGCCCTTAGATTTTGGATTTTAGAATTTGGATTTTGGATTGAAAAATCATTCTTAAAAATAGAGTCATGAACGAACAGGAATTTAAAGACCGAACCAAATCATTTGCATTGAAGATCATTACGTTCGTTGATCAATTGCCGAAAACAACATCCGGCCTTATCATTAGCAAACAGTTGCTACGGTCGGCATGCTCTGTCGGCGCCAACTATCGCGCGGCATGCCGCGCGAAGTCAACGGCCGATATGATATCCAAGCTTTCGACGGCCGAGGAAGAAGCTGATGAATCCTTGTATTGGATGGAAATTCTTAATGACAGCGGAAAATGCGGTGCAGATAAACTTACCGCCATTATGACCGAATGCAATGAAATTACTGCCATTATCGTGGCATCAATCAAGACTTTGCGTAAACGATTGAATTGATATTCATAGTCTGTAATCCAAAATCGGCAATCCAAAATCCAAAATATAGCGATGCTGACAAAAAGAATAATTCCCTGCCTTGATATCAGGGACAAGAAAGTGACGAAGGGCGTCCGCTTCCAGGGCAATGTTGACGTGGGCGACCCCGTGGAAATGGCCGCCGCCTACAGCGCGGACGGATGCGACGAGATCGTTGTTTACGACATCACCGCCTCGGCCGAAAACCGTCCGATTGACCTGGAAATGGTGCGGGAAGTGGCGCGCGCCGTGCACATTCCCTTCGCGGTCGGCGGCGGCATTTCAGCCCTGCCCGACATGGAACGCGTCCTGCTGGCCGGCGCCGAAAAAATATCCATCAACTCGCTGGCGGTGAAAAATCCGCTTATCATCAGGGAGGGGGCCCGGGCTTTCGGATCGCAATGCATCGTCCTGGGCATGGACCCGGTGCGGGTGGCAAAAGAAAAATGCGCATGCGGATATGAAATCACGATCCGCGGTTTCCGGGAAAGAACCGGCCTGGACGCGCTCTCCTGGGCAAAAAAGGCCGTTGATCTGGGCGCGGGAGAAATCGTGGTCAATTCGGTTGACGCCGACGGCACGCAGGAGGGTTATGAGATTAACCTTACCAGGCTGATTGCACGGAGTGTTCCCGTGCCGGTGGTGGCTTCCGGCGGCGCGGGCAAACCCGAACATCTGGCAAAAATTTTCACCGAGGGCTGCGCCGAAGCGGCCATTATCGCCAGCATGATCCATTCCGGCAAATACACCATCCGCCAGATCAAGGAAGCGCTGGCCGCGGAAAATATTCCCGTGCGCCGGAAGTGGTAAAGCTTACAGGGAATGAAGCAGCAGGGCCACAAAGACGCCGAGCAACATTCCGAAAAACACCTCCAGCCGGGTATGCCCAAGCAGCTCCACCAGCCGGCCTTCCGTCACGCGCCGGGTTTTGAAAAGCTCGTCAATTATTTCATTCAGCACCCGCGCCTGTATGCCGGCCGCCCGGCGCACGCTCTGCGCGTCAAACATGACCACCAACGCTAATGCGCACGCCACTGCAAAAAGCGGGCCGCCTGTCCCCGCCCGCAGGCCGACGGAAGTCGCCAGAGCGGAGACAAAAGCCGAATGGGCGCTCGGCATGCCGCCGGTGCTGACCAGATAGGCAAAATTAATTTTCCGCGCGCGCGCGAAAAAAAAGGCCATTTTTATCGTCTGGGCCAGAAACCAGGCTGAAACCGCGGACCAGATGGTCGGATTGATTAAAAATCCCGGCAGATTTGAATTCATATTTCAACACTGTTTCATTGCAGGCATTCTTTTAAAATGATATAAATCAAGGCAAATAACAACACGAAAAACAAAAAAAATGCTTGCCCTTGTGAAATATGCCGCCGGCTCCGGCAACATGGAGCTGCGCGATATTCCTGAGCCTTCACCCGCCGCGGGCGAGGTAAAAATTGAAGTCAAGGCCGCCTCAATCTGCGGCTCCGATCTGCATATCCGCCGGGGAGATATCGGCATACCCATGAAATATCCGGTCGTGCCAGGCCATGAATTCAGCGGCATTGTCACGGAAACCGGCCAGGGCGTTGAGCGGGACTTGATCGGCGCGCGCGTAACCGGCGAAAACACCCGTTTTGCCTGCGGAAAATGCCGCTGCTGCGCCGCCGGCAGCTATAATCTCTGCAAGGAACGCCTTGCCACCGGATATGCTTTTGACGGCGCCTTCACCAGATACGTAATTATCCCCATCGCCCGCATCCACCGTCTGCCGCCCGAAGTTGACTTTGCCTCCGGGGCGTTGACCGACCCCTCCGCCTGCGCCTATCACGCCGTCCAGGAACTGACCCGCATCAATGCCGGCGATTTTGTTCTCGTGACCGGCCCCGGCCCGATGGGGCTTTTCTGCCTGCAATACGCGAAGGCCAACGGCGCGAAAGTGATCCTGACCGGAAGGGCGAACGACGCGCGCCGGCTGGAACTCGGCCGCCGGCTGGGCGCGGATTTTGTCTGCGCCGCCGATCAAGCCGAGGCGGAAATCATGAAAAGCTCCAACGGCAACGGCGTGGATGCCGCCATTGAATGCTCAGGCGCGGAAGCGGCCGCAAGCCTCTGTCTGAAAACCCTCCGGCGCGAGGGCATTTTTACGCTGGTTGGAATAGGCGGCCGCCCCGTACAATTTGATCTGGACCGGATACTTTACAAAGAACTGCGGGTTGCCGGCTCATTCAGCCAGAAATACTCCGGCTGGGAAAAGGCGCTGGAATTCTGCGCCGCCGGGCTGATCAAAGTTAAGCCGCTTATCACGCACGTTTTCCCTCTCGCCGAGTGGCAGAAAGCTTTTGACCTCTTTGAAAAAGGCGAGGGCATCAAGGTGGTTTTTGAAATGAAATAAGAGCGGACGGACAGCCATGAACGAAAAAAACAGCTGGACTGAAAAAAAATACTGACCCGGACTTTGCCGCGCGCCGCTTCATGCTAAACATAATTGAACACATGCCGCATGGGCGACCGGCAAAAGACCTGCCCGCTTTTTATTTCTGGACAAAAAAATTAATTATGGTGAGATTGTTGTTATTCATGGATTTTAAGGAGATTTGCGCATAATATTTTCCGACCGGGCCGGACATGAGCGTTCGCTATCAAGTAAAAGTTCTTAAAATATTCTGCAAAGGCTGCGGCCTGTGCGTCAATGTCTGTCCGCAGAAATTATTGGTCATTTCGCAAAATGTGAATAAAGGCGGATTTCATTTCCCGGAACAGGACAAAAAATCAGGCAAGTCGTGCGCCGGCTGCAAACAATGCGCGCTGATCTGTCCGGAAGCGGCCATTGAAATTTTCAGAATTGATGAAAAAAAACAAAAAAAGGCATGAGCCGCGCCGCCCCGCTGACACGGAAGAGCCCTGCGGTATTGCGCCGCAGTCTCCGCCGAAAACCGGCGGGAAACGGACATTCATGACGGGCAACGAGGCGCTGGCCGAAGGCGCAGTGCGCGCCGGATGTCGTTTTTATTCCGGCTATCCCATCACCCCGCAAAACGAGGTCCCGGCCTACATGGCCAAAAGGATGTCTGAATGCGGCGGAACATTTATTCAGGCTGAAAGCGAACTGGCGGCCATCAACATGGTTTTGGGCGCCGCGGCCGCCGGGGCGCGGGCCATGACCAGTTCCTCATCGCCCGGAATAAGCTTGAAGCAGGAGGGCATTTCATACCTGGCCGGCTGCCAATTGCCGGCGGTGATTGCAAACGTCCAGCGCGGCGGGCCGGGACTGGGAAGCATAGACCCGGCCCAGGGCGACTATTTCCAGGCCACAAAAGGCGGGGGACACGGCGACTATCATACGATCGTCCTGGCGCCGATGTCGGTACAGGAAATGCACGATTTCACCATCAATGCCTTCCGCCTCGCTGACAAGCACAGGATTCCGGTAACCATCCTGGCCGACGGCCGCCTGGGACAGATGATGGAACCGGTTTATTTGCACCGCGGCCCGCCGCCTCCTCCGCCGCCAAAACCCTGGACGCTGACCGGGGCCAGAAATCGCCGGCCGAACTGGATACGCTCTTTGCTGGTGAATGAAGGCGAACTGGAAAAACATAATTATAAACTCCAGAAATGTTACCATGAAATAGCGCGCCGGGAAACCCGTTGCGAGGAAATGCACGCGGCCAGTTGCGATTTGCTGGTTGCCGCGTGGGGTACCTGCGCGCGGATTGCAAAAGGCGCCGTCCTGGCCGCCCGCGCCCGCGGCTGGAAAGTCGGGTTTTACCGCCCAATCACCCTCTGGCCGTTTCCCGCGAAACGGCTTGCAACGCTCGCCCGGCAGGTCAAGGGAATCTTAACGGTGGAAATGAACTGCGGCCAGATGCTGGAAGACGTCCGCCTTGCCGCCGGCGGAGAGGCTCAAATCTTTTTCAGCGGCTATCCCGGCGGAAAGGTGCCGAGCGAATCCGAAATTTTAAAAACAATTTACAAAAACACCCGCCGTCTTTCCAAAATCCGGACACGCCGTCCGGAATAATGAGAAACGCGTTATGGCGAAAAAACAGAAAATTTACGGCCGACCCGAGGCCTTGTCGTCTTCCGTGATGCATTATTGCGCGGGATGCGGCCATAGCCTCGTGCACAAACTGCTGGCCGAGGTCATGGACGAGCTGCATATCCGGGATAAAACCATAGGGGTCGCCCCGGTGGGATGCGCCGTATTTGCTTATTATTACCTGAAATGCGATATATCCGAGGCGCCGCACGGCCGTACCCCCGCGGTGGCAACCGGTCTCAAGCGGGTCCGGCCCGGACGTATTATATTTTCCTATCAGGGCGACGGCGACCTGGCCGCGATCGGCATGTGCGAAACCATCCACACTGCTAACCGCGGCGAAAACATCACGGTCATTTTCATCAACAATACCGTCTACGGCATGACCGGCGGCCAGATGGCGCCCACGACCCTGGTCAAACAGCAGACCCCCACCTGCCCCGCCGGGCGCGAGACCGCCACCATGGGCGGTCCGATCCGTGTCTGCGAACTTTTAAACACGCTTGACCGGCCTTTTTATATTGAGCGCACCGCCCTTGACGGCATCCACGGCATTCTCAAAACAAAAAAGGCCCTCTTGACGGCTTTCAAGGCGCAAATGGACGAAAAAGGATACAGTTTTGTTGAAATCCTTTCGCCGTGTCCGACTTATTTCCGTCTTTCTCCGGAAGATTCGCTGAAATTTGTAAAAAACGAATTGAGCAGGCATTTTCCGGTCAGAGTTTTTCGAAAGGAAGGAGTTGTTATCAATGATTGAACGAATTATTATCGCGGGCACGGGTGGACAGGGGATTGTAACGCTTGGAAAAATGCTGGCCCGGACAGCCATGGATTCCTACCCTTTCGTAACTTTCTTTCCTTCTTACGGCGCGGAAGTCAGAGGGGGTGTGTCATCCTGCCAGGTGATTTTATCAACCGAGGAAATCGCATCGCCGCTGGCCGAAAAATTTGACACGGTGATCGCCATGAACCAGCAGGCGGCGGAACGCTTTGTCGCATATATTGAACGAAAGGGACTGGCGATTGCCAACAGCACGCTCTGCCGGGTCAACAGCCTGGACTGGCACTTTATCAGAGTACAAGCCACAAAAATTGCCGACCAGCTCGGCAACATCAAGGCCGCCAACCTGGTCATGCTGGGTTCCATGCTGGCAAGGAAATCAATAGTGTCGCTGACCAAAATGGAAAAAACGATAAGGAACAGTTTTGCGGGATTCCCCCAGACGATAATAAAAATCAACCTGAATGCCTTTCGGCAAGGACTTTCTATATAATTGCCGCGATTTATCCTTATCTGGCAAACGCGGCAATTTTGTTCCTTAGCTTGGGAAGGAATGGGGAATTTGGGTCAATTTTTGTCAGGAGCACCGTCATTCTTGTGGCCTGAACAGGATTCTTATTCCTGATATAACAATCGCCGGCCTGATAGGCGTACTCACATGCCGCCTTTTTCTGTCCCTGGCGCAGATACGCAAGGCTTATGTTGTAATACGCGCCGGCGGCGTCGGGATTGAGACGAATGGCCTGCTTGAATTCAACAATGGCGCCATCCAGATTGTCGTCGTCCCATTTTTGTATTCCAAGGGCATAATGCTTTTCCGCCTTCTCAAGCTGTTTCCGCCTGGTGCGGCTGCCGGTTTGTTCATCCTGGCGCCGGACGGTTCCATCATCCTGGCCGAAAACCTCCGAACCATCCATGCGCGCCCTGCTTAAAACAGCCTGCTCCGCCGCCAAAATATCGTTGGATGAGCGGCCGGTTTCATCCGGCGCTTTTTCCGGACTGGAAAAGGCATCAGTCGGGGATACCATTCCGGCCCGGTCAACGGCCGCGGGTTGTTCCGCCGGCAAAGACAATGATGCGCTTCTCATGGCAATGGCGCGCGTTTTATCCTCCAGCTCGTTTATCCGGGCTCTGCTTTCCTTTTCAAGTCCGGCCAGTTCGCGCTCTTTCTTCCTAAAAACAGCATTTGCTTCTTTTGCCGCAATCAGCGCGCGGCGTTTTTCTTCGGACTCTCTCATCTCGTTTTTGCCTTGCGCCAGTTTCTGTTCGGCTTTCCCCAGCTCAGCCTGAAGCGCGAGCTTTTCCGCGGCAAGCTGTTTCAGAATTTCTTCCCTTTCCCGGAAACGCCCGGCTGCCTCCTGAGCAAGTTCCGTTTCCTTGCTTAATTCTTCAGCCACGCGCGCGCTCTTTTGCAGTTCCTCTTCATTCCGCAGGATCAGTTTTCCGACTTCAATCAACTGCCGTTCCAGCTTCTCGTTTTCCTTCTCCAGAACGCCTGCTTTTTGCTCCAGTTGCTGCAATTCAGACTCAGCATCAGCGCGTTTTTTCCCCTGCTCGGCAAGCTGAAGCTTGACGGCGGACAGTTGATTTATATTCTTCTCATCCCGTCCCAGCTTTTCCCTGGCAAGAATCAGATTCTTGCCAAGCCGGCCTTTTTCATCCTCAACCGCCGCGAGTTTGCCGTTCTGCTGTTCAAGCCGCTCCGCGGCTTCCTGCGCCCGCGCGGTTTCTTTCGCAAGCTCCTGCTCCAATGCGGCAATGGATTCAGCCGTTTCCCTGTCCTTTTCCGACTGATTCTCGGCCACGGCGATCATATTCCTCAATTCCGCGGCGGACTGTTCGCTTTCCTTAAGTTTTCCTTCCATCGCATTCATTTGGGCGTCCGCCCCGGCCCGCTGGCGGCGCAGGCTTTCAAGACGGGACTGCAGGCGTTTTTTTTCGTTTTCATTTTGCGAGGTCAGGCGCGAATTTTTCCGGAGCGTGTTTAATTGTTTTTTCAATTCAACAACGGCGTTCCCGGCTGCGCGCTGCTCTTTTTCATATTTCTTGATTTTGTCCTCAATCTCTGCCAACGCCTGTCTTTCTTTCGTGATTTCGCTTTGTAGCCTGCCCGTCGGAGCATTTTGCCGAAAGCCGGAAAGGTTCTGCTCAAGCTCCGCCAAACGGCTGGCCAACACTAAACGCTCTTTTTCGGCTTGTCCGGCCGCAACCCGCGCTTTTTCAGCGCGCTTTAATGCTTCCGCCCTGCGCTTTCTTTCCGTCTTTAGGATTGCCGCTGTTTTTTTCTCATGTTCAAGCGTATCGTTGATTTCGGATAATGCGGCGCGGACCTGCTCAATTTTTGCTTGCAGTTCAATGGCTTGAGACAACGATTCGGCCAGTTGTTTTGAAAGCACGGCCTCGTTTGCCACCTCCGGCGGCTCGGCGCCGTTCGCGGCCGCCAGACAACCCGCGGCAAAAACAAAAAGCAATAAACATAATTTGTTTTTCATAAGCCCTCCCCGGATAAATTTCATGCGTCAAAGACGGTAAAACCACCGTTCAAAATTCCCGCAATGGCGCCGACGACGAACGAAGGCGGCTCGTTACATACATAAATGAAACATCGAACCGGCTGCATTTATAAACGCGGGAATGTTTTTTGGTTGCAGTATACTATCGAGGGCCGCGTCGTCAAGCAAAGTTTGGATACCCCGACCGCGAGGAAGCAGAGCAAAAAAGAAAAAATCATGCGCCCGTTCATGGCCGCCGATCTGGCAACCGCGCATGCAATCGTTGAATCGCAATTGCGAGTTGTCAAAGATAAATCCCTTCTGTCATGGGAGAGTCAATTCCTAAAACCCGGACTGCACTGCCGGCGGCAACAATGCGAATGATTGAAGCCGATAAAGTCCGGGCCTTGGCCGAAAAGCTGAACGCCAAGACATGGGGCAAGGTGAAAAAAGAATTGTTGCGAATATTGACTTGACCAATTACGGTCAATGTAGGATAGTAAAGCCATGACAACAGTATCCGTTACACAAGCTGCAAAAGACTTCGCCGGAACGCTTCGCCGCGTTACTGTCCAGCATGAAGCCGTTGTTCTCAAGCGTGGCCGCCGGGCTGTGGCCGTTATGTTGTCGCCCGCCGTGCTGGACGCGCTTGAAGACCTTGAAGACATCCGTCATGCAGATAAGGCAATGGCTGCGTATGAACGCGATCAGTCCGGCGCGATTACGTTGGAAGAATACGAACGCCAGCGCGAAGGCAAGGCGTGAGATACACTGTCCGGCTTGATCGAAGCCCCCAGAAATTCCTCGATGCTCTGCATGGTGATATTTATACCCGCATTATTTCCGCATTACACGCCTTGGTTGATGATCCCCGCCCGCATGGAGTTAAAAAGCTGAAAGGCTATCGGGATTACTGGCGAATCCGTGTCGGAGACTACCGCATTATCTACACAATTCAAGACGACCGCTTGGTTGTGATTGTCATTCGCATTGGCCACCGCCGGGAAGTGTACAGTTAAACTGTCACTACTTTGACCGCCTGCCACCGCCTTAAATGAAACTCCTAACCACAGTAACTTGGACACTCCGGCGCCGCGGCCGTCCTGTGGAATCATTACAGGGAATTGTGTTCAAAATCCGATGCTCGCAAATATTTCGCCGTTAAAATCCAGGGCGGAATCAGGGCGGAATGATGTCCTTTCTTGTCCTCTGTTGTCCTCTGCTATTCTCTACTTCCGGAAAATAATCCCAGCATTCTGATGCCGTAAATACAGAGTTTAATCAATGCTGGCGGATATAGAATTGAGTGGCACCCCCGGCAGGACTTGAACCTGCGACCACCGGATTAGAAATCCGATGCTCTGTCCAGCTGAGCTACGGGGGTATTGCATTACAGACAGCTCATTTTCAACGAATTAAACGCGAAATTTCTTTCATTTTAGACTTGCAACATGAGGCGGCCACCCGGCGGCAAATTGCATGAAAACAATCAAAAAAAAATGCCGCCAATCAGACTTTGGAAAGAGTCGGCCATTGTCTTTATCGTTCCGCAAAATCAAAAATATACTATGCCATCCTGAAACGCGCTGGCAAGCAAATAAAGCGTTCCCTGAAAACAACGGACCGCGCGTTTGCCGGACGCCGCCTTTCGGAATTACAGGAGAAAGCGGCCGGATGTCGTCCGGCGATTCAAGAGGGGGCGTCAAAAAATTGAACGGATTTCTCGGCAATACCTTGGTTTAAGGTTTTGCTTCTGCGTTTGCCGTCGCCGTTTCCGGCAACGCATTGATGATCTCATAACTTTGGTGAATTGCGATGCTTTCCCCCGGCCGCAATTCTTTTTCAACAGACCACAGCTCCCATGTAAACAGTTTATCCGCCGACGAGCAGTAGATGTAACACCGGCCCACCTCCGCCGCGCGGAAGCGGTTGATCACGCCAATTTCAGCCTTTTTATCCACAAAGCCCCATTCTCCATACGGCCGTTCCTCGCCTGTCAGCACAAGTTCCGCAATTTCCGGGGATCCTATATTTTTAGGCAAATCCGCCATTGTTTTCCGCTCCCAATTACCATCCTTCCGCTTGAATGCCAGAATGACTTCCTGCGGATTATCAAACGCAAATTCGGGATGAATTCGGAAGCATGCCTTACGTATTTGCTTGCCGATGTTGGTCAAGGTAGAGGTAATTTCCAGACAACGCCCGTCCGGAAGAAGTTCAAAACTGCGGCTCAACGTGAAATCATTGGGCAGCTTGGCGGCGAGCGTCAGCCGTTGCGCCGTAGATTCCTTAACCTGATAAGACTCGTGCCAGCCAGAAGAACGATATCCCTTGGTGCTGTATTCCTCATAGCCCCCCTCATTGATCTGGAACCCGCCTGGAGCAACCACTGTCCGGAATATTTCCCTGCCCGATGCCAAATCTTTCAAACACCAAATTCGTCCGCCTAACCCAGGCAGCACGTTGACTTCCAACTGCTTGTTTTTTATCTGCTTTACCGCAACCTTGACGCCGTCGCTGCGTTTTGCGGCGACCCAAAGGGCGGGATCTCTGTATTGTTCAAGAAGGCGTGTAACTTTTGCCGCCTTCATAATCCTTTCAAATTTATCCAGGAGGACTTCCTGGCTGGAAGCTTGTGGAATCAGCGTTTTCCCCTCCAAGCGGTAGAGGGGAAGCTCTTGTTCAAGGATCGTAAAGATAACAGGGAGCCGGGCCGTCTGGACTCGCTGAAGGAAAACGGCATCTCCCTGAACAAATTCCTCCGCACGGTCAAAAATCGCGCTGGCGCGGGAGAGGACTTCCGGTGTAAGAAAAGCCGCATCGGCCTTCGTATAGCAGGTCATTTCCGCTTTTGTTTCTTCCGCCGAATCGTGTATCAAATCAATGTATTCGCGCACGAAAGGCGCGGCGGGGCCATAGTAGCCGTTCAAAAAATCAGTCAACAGTTTCTCAAAATCCGCATCCGGATCCCAGAGGAGCTTTGCAATCAACCATGTTCTCAATTCCTGGAACTCGCCGCCTGCCGAATTATTATTTCCCGCGGCGAAAAAGCCTCTGACTCCGTTTTTGATAAAAAACTGAATATCCGGCTTCAGGGACCTGAGGTTGGGATGCGGAAGAAGATAATGCCTGAAATTAGTAACATAAGTCCAGACATAGAGCCGGGAAGCGATTTTTCCCCAGTTCCGCAAATCTTCACAAAACTTCCGGTTCTCTGCGGTTATGCCCGCCTCCAACGGCGTAGAGAACGAACACTCAATATTGCAGAGCCGCACGATCACATTAGAACGAGGCTTTGTCAGTTTGGGCGGCTTCCGGGAATAGCCATATGCAAAAGTATCTATGGCTGCGTTTGGAAACTCCGGTTCCACCCGCGCGGCAACCCGGTTTACAAACCGCAGCAACGAACCGGAATGGCTTTCTTCCGCTTCATCAACAGCTTTGCATTTAGCGCACTCACAGGCCCCATTGCCGTCATTTTGAGTTACGGAAACGATGGATGCGCCGGGATATTCCATGAGCCAGCGCTTGATGCCTTCCACGACCAGATCTTCAACCGCAGGATTTGAAAGGCAAAGCTGTGCGTGGACAACGGAATCCCCCCGATAGCGTCCGGAATATCGTTTGCCGGCGACTTCCGAAAAATATTCCGGGTGTTCAACGAAATATTCCTGGACTGGCACCAGATCATTGAAAGTATGAGCAGACCGCTTGGCGTACGACACATTGCCGCCGCGCTTCTCATCGGGCTTGGCGGCACGATGCCCGTTCAGCTTGTTGCGCACCGGAAAATTAGGATCGGCTTTCAAAACAAAGGAATCATGATCGCGAAATTCAAGGATCGGCGTGTAAAGCTTCTCAACGGAAGCCAGGTCAAAGACGCCCTCCCTGGGATAGATTCTGCAGTCCGGAGAGAACCAGCGCAATCCCAGAAAGTCTTCAAGCAGGGAGTAACAGGCATACAATACCCCGCGCTGTCCGCCGCACAAAAACAAATGCGGACCGGACGCCTTGATCAATATTCCGTCTTTGCCGAGCTTTTCCCAGTCAACATTGATTTTGCAATCTGTCAGCAGGCGGCTTTTCCCTATGACAAAAAAACTCCGTTTATCGCCGGCGGTTTCCGCGTCCTTGAGGATTGGAAGCGCCCGGCCTGTCAGCAGCTCAAAATGATATTGCAGTTCTTTGGCGGCAAACTGTTCAGGTTTGGATGGAACATCGGGAACGACGATGGCATGCGACCGCGCGTGCAATGCTTTTCCTCCAAGCAAAATTTCGCAATGCCCCAGCGCTTTCCTGCGTTTTTCCAGGTCAATGCGCGCGGTTTCAAGAGTTGCCCGCAATTTTTCCGCTTCATCAAGACAGACTTTTGACCGCCCCCGGCCGGAGCGCATCTGCTCAAGAAAGGCGTCCGCCGAATTGAGCGCCGCCATCCATTCGCCGCACATTACCGGATCCATTGAAGCGGCGCACGACTGTAAAAGTTCCGCATAAAAATTCCAGACGGCTTTCACATCAGGGGCCAGCAGCAATACCGCCCCGAAAATTTCCGCTTTTTCAGATACGCTGCAATCCGCGACAATCGCCTTGAAACGCTTGGTGCCTTCCTGATACTCCAAACCGCCGAGACGCGCCATTTCAAGCGCATGGGAACGGCGCTGTTCATATGTCGGCGCACTCTGTGCCATAAGACAGGCAACGTCGGCTTTCAGGAGATCACCGGCGCCGTCTGTCAAATCAATTGCTTTTTGGAATTCCCCTTTGGAAACCCAAAACCGGGCCAGCAGCCGCCGTTCGTCCGCGGATAAATTATTTTTTGCCGTCAACGCGGCAATGGTTTCGTCCACGTTTTTGATTTTTTCCAGCCTGACGTCATCAATCCATGCCTCCCAGTTTGACGCATCGGAAAAAAACAACGGTCTTACATAAAGCTTCTTGTCAAATGGAGATAAAATTATTTCAACCTGCGTCCAATCCGGGCTCTCCGCGAGAGACGCCTTGTGCATGTTTGCCCATCTGAAATCTGTTTGATGGCAATAAAGCGCATATGCGTTGCCGGCGCCGGCCTTTGCTTTGACCCATGCGCTGAACCGGTAAGTCGCAAAAGGTTCCACCTCAACGCATTTCATCAAGGCCGGGTCATCTTTTGCCCGTTGTTTCCGCTCTATCTTCAAATGTCCAGCCTTGGCGCCTGTTCTGGAATTGCCGGATTCGCCGCAGATTTCAAAACTTGGATCCGGATAGACGTTCCGTGCGGACAGACGGGAGCTTCCGAGCAGGAAAAAAGCCAGCGCCATAGAGCCGGCCGGAATCAGCCAATGGTTTATCTTTGCTTTCATAGTTTTTGCTTTCATAGGAATAAGAAACCGCTTTTTAACCGACGAGGACATGCATCCGCTGGAATCGGCGCAAACGCGCATTTGCATGGCTGGCATATTGTAAAATCCCGGCGGAAATGTCAAGCAATGAGAAACATGTTTTGCGGGAGCATTTTTATATTGACCGGCCGAACCGATTCCATAAGATGAACGGTTTCCTGAACAATTCAACGAGGAGAACAAAAACATGCAACAAGCTGACATAGGATTGATCGGTCTGGCGGTTATGGGTGAAAATCTCGTCCTGAACATGGAAAGCCACGGCTATACCGTGGCCGTCTTCAACCGCACGGTTTCCAAGGTTGACAATTTCGTCAACGGCCGCGCCAGGGGCAAAAAAATAATCGGCGCCCACTCCATCCAGAAGCTGGTTGGCGCTCTGAAAAAGCCGCGCCGGGTCATGCTCATGGTCAAGGCCGGCCAGGCGGTGGATGATTTTATTGAGCAGTTGCTGCCCGTGCTGGAAAAAGGCGATATCATCATTGACGGCGGCAACTCGCATTTCCCCGACACCACCCGCCGCACAAAATACCTGGAAGGAAAGGGTTTCCGGTATATCGGCACCGGCGTCTCGGGCGGCGAGGAAGGCGCCTTGCGCGGCCCCTCAATGATGCCGGGCGGCTCGCCTTCGGCCTGGGAGTTCGTCAAGCCGATCTTCCAGAACATCTCGGCCAAAACCGAAACGGGGGAACCCTGCTGCGACTGGGTCGGCGAAAACGGCGCCGGCCACTTCGTCAAAATGGTTCACAACGGCATTGAATACGGCGATATGCAGATGATCTGCGAGACCTACCAGATCATGCGCCAGGGCCTGGGCATGACCAACGCGCAGATGCATAAAGTCTTTGACGAGTGGAACAGGGGCGAGTTGGATTCCTACCTGATTGAAATCACCCGCGACATACTCGGCTACAAGGATGAGGAAGGCCGGGAAGTGGTGGATGTAATTCTGGACGCCGCCGGCCAGAAGGGCACCGGCAAATGGACCGTCATGTCCGCGCTGGACGCCGGCCAGCCGTTGACTCTGATCGCCGAAGCCGTCTTCGCCCGCTGCCTCTCGGCGCTGAAGGAAGAGCGCGCGGCCGCCGCCAAAATTCTACCCGGCCCGACCGCCAATTTTTCGGGCAGCCGGGATGAATTCACGGACGATCTCCGGCAGGCACTCTACGCCTCAAAAATAGTATCCTACGCGCAAGGCTACCAGCTGATGCGCGCCGTGGCCGGGGAATTCGGCTGGAACCTGAACTACGGCGGCATTGCGCTCATGTGGCGCGGAGGCTGCATCATCCGCTCCGCGTTCCTGGGAAAAATCAAGGAGGCCTTTGTCAACAACCCGAAACTGGTCAACCTGCTGCTTGATCCGTTCTTTGCGGACGCGGTCAAAAAGGCGCAGCCTTCCTGGCGGCGCGTTGTGCAGACGGCCGTGCAGCTCGGCATCCCGGCGCCCGCCATCAGCAGCGCCCTGAATTATTATGACGGTTACCGCGCGGAACGTCTGCCGGCCAATCTTCTGCAGGCGCAGCGCGATTATTTCGGCGCGCACACTTATGAACGCGTTGACAAGCCGCGCGGCCAGTTTTTCCATACCAACTGGACCGGACACGGCGGCTCCACGGCGGCATCCACCTACACGGTTTGATAAAAAAAAGCGGCCGGACCGCGGAAATCCTCATGAAGCAGATTCCCGGATTCACCAGAAACGATTTGGCCCGTTTCAAGCCGGAGCATGATTTTTTTGTCGGGATTGACTCGGACGGCTGTGTTTTCCCGACCATGGAGCTCAAGCAGAAAAAATGCTTTCACCGCGTAATTATCCGCCATTGGAAACTGCAAGAAATTGAAAAGCATCTGCGCGAAACCGCCGAGTTTGTCAATCTTTACTCAATTTACCGCGGCCGGAACCGCTTTGTGAATCTGCTCCTGACCTTTGACCTGCTCCGCCGCCGGCCGGAAGTTGCGGCCGCAAAAGTCAAACTGCCGGAACTCAAATCATTGAAAAACTTCATCGCCTCCGGCGCGCCCTTGAGCAACGCGGAACTGGCCAGGGCGGTTAAAAATTCCGGCGATGAGGAACTGCGTTCCGTCCTGCAATGGAGCCGAAAAATCAACGCCGTTGTCGCCGCAACCGTTAAAAACGTCAGGCCATTCCGGTGGGCCGTTAAAAGCCTGCGAAAAATCAAAAAAAACGCCGACGTTATCTGCGTTTCGCAGACCCCGGCCACGGCGCTCGCGCGCGAATGGAAAGAGCATAATCTGACGGACTTCGTGCGGGTCATCGCCGGCCAGGAACTGGGGACGAAGGCGGAGCATATCCGCCTCGCCGCCGGGAACCGCTACGGCCGGGACAAAATTCTCATGATCGGCGACGCTCCCGGCGACCGGCGCGCGGCAGCGGAAAATCACGCTTGTTTTTATCCGGTCAATCCGGGCCGTGAGGAGGAATCGTGGAAAAGGTTTTACAAGGAGTCATTCGGCAAATTTCTTGACGGAACGTACGGCGGCGACTATGAAAACAGGCTGATCAGGCAGTTTGAAAAATTTTTGCCGGCCGCGCCGAAGTGGAAATCGAAAAACTTGCGGAAATAAAGACCGAAGGCGCGAGTAAAAGGCAAAAAAACAAAGGGAAAAGCAATGATAAAAAACGGATTCATTGATTTGCAGGTCAACGGCTACAAGGGGGTTGACTTCGCGTCGCCCCGATTGACGCTTGAGCAAATTCATCGGGCCACCCGCGAACTGGTCAAGGCCGGAACCGCCGCTTATTGCCCGACGCTTGTAACCAACAGCCTTGAAATCTACAAACGCAATCTGCGCCTGTTCGCCCGGGCGATGAACGGAACGGAACTGAAAGGCCGCATCCTGGGAATCCATATTGAGGGCCCATTCATCTCCCCGCTGGAAGGCGCGCGCGGCGCCCATGCGCCGAATTTTATCCGCCGGCCGGGCGTTGGACTGCTGAAACGTTTCCAGGAATGGGCGGAAGGCCGCATCGTTCTGATAACCATCGCCCCGGAAACCAGGGGCGCGGCCCACCTTATCAAATATTGTTCCCGCCAAGGCATCAGGGTTTCCCTGGGACACCATTTCGCCGGAAACGACGCCCTGGAAAAAGCCGTTCAGGCCGGCGCCGCCGCCTGCACCCACCTCGGCAACGGTCTGCCGAACATGATCAACCGCCATCAAAACCCCCTCTGGCGGCAATTGGCCTGCGACAATCTGTACGGAATGTTCATCACCGACGGACATCACCTGCCCGCCGATTTCATCAAAGTCGCCCTGCGCGCGAAAACAGCGGAAAGATTTATCGTGGTCAGCGACGCGGTTGATTTGGCCGGCCTGCCGCCGGGCCCATACGAATTCGTGGGCCGGAAAGTTACCCTGGCCCCATCCGGCCGGATCAGTTTCGCCGGCACCCCCTACCTGGCCGGCTCCTCGGCCAACATGGTCCAGTGTATGAACCATCTGGCATCGTTAAAACTATTGACAGAAAAAGAGCTTTGGCAGGTGGGCCGTGATAATCCCCTGAAATTCCTGGGAAAAAATCCGGCCGTCCTCAACAACATGCCAAAGCCGAAAATCCAATTCAAGAACAACAAGTTTCGCGTCAGACAATGAGACGCCGGCGACCGACGTCTTCCGGCTCTACCTGCTCTTGGACGGGCGGAAACTGCCGGCTACTCCGCTCCCGGCTCCAGAAATCGGGAAAGGAGATTTTGCAAGTCTGTGCAGTCCGACACGTCTGTCCCAAAATCGCCAACGCTAACTGCGCCAAGCAGACGGCTTTTTCACTCATACATGGAGTAAAAGCTGGATCAATGAAGCCATCAGAATAGCAAAGAGTCAACGGGGACAATTTTCATATACGGATTCAGCGAAATTCTTGCTCATTTATCCGTCGAAATACCGATAAATAAAATATGAGCGAATACCAATATTACGAATGGCAGGCCATTGAGCGACGCCTTACGGAAGATGAACAGGAATCGGTCCAAAGATTATGTGCTGGATAAGGCCGGACAGTTAAGCGAAACAGGAGGGAAAACCGCCTTCTTTAACCCGAAAAATTCCTAATTCGGAATGGCTGCCCCGTGTCCGCGGAGGGAGGCGAAATTTGCATTAGCCGGGGGGGGGGGTCTTCTGGTGGGCCGTACTGGATTTGAACCAGTGGCTTCTACCGTGTGAGGATAGCACTCTTCCGCTGAGTTAACGGCCCGTTACATTCAAGGCGTAAAGGATGCCCGTTTCCCTGCCGGTTGTCAAGAAAATGAAAACAAGATATAATAACTTGCTTTTTTAAGCAGACATGCTATAAGGTGAATCCGGAAACGGAAAAGAACACAGACCGTTTTCGGAAAACAACAGCCCATCAACGGCTGTCAGGTGTTGGATGGCGGCATTGCCACATCAGGAGGTACCATGAAAAAAGCAATAAGAACAAGCAAAGCAGGCTCTTCGTCCAAACGCGTAACATTTGAAGTGTCGGCCAATCCCGGCAGCAAGGTTTACCTGGCGGGTACGTTCAACAACTGGGATCCCCAGCGGCACCAGATGAAAGATACGCGCAAAAACGGCAAATACAGCATCACGCTGATGCTTCCGAAAGGCGAATACGAATATAAGTTCGTGATCAGCGGCAACTGGGTCGTTGATCCGGAATGCCAGGATTGGACCCGTAATTCATTCGGCACACTCAACAGCGTGCGAAAAGTGGAATAGTTTTCATTTACGCGTTCAGAAGCCAGTAGTCAGGGGCTCTTGCAGAGCGGGGATGTTTTTCGTTCCGGCTTCTGACTATTGAAATTTACTTTCCGCAGATTCCCACCACCGGACAATATGGCTTCGTGTCGCGCGTTGTTCCGCGGGACGATCGCCGGCTTCAGTTCGCCCCCGGATTGATTACATGGGCGGATGGATAAAGCGACAAAAGGAAAGAAGGCCGGATTGAAATTGAATAAAAAACCGCGTCCGCCGCGCAGCGCCCCGCCCGTCCTTCACTCTGAAATTCTCCGCAATGATCCGTACCTCCGGCCCTATCAGGATCATATCATCCGGCGCCTGGCCCTCGGCTATGAGACGGAATGGCGGCTGACGGGGGGCAAGATGGCGCTGGCCGATTTCGCGTCCGGCCACGAGTATTTCGGGTTGCATTTCAACGGCAACGAATGGATTTTACGCGAATGGGCGCCGAACGCCGATAAAATCACCCTGATCGGAGATTTTTCCGGATGGAAGGAAAATGAGGAGTATGCTTTTGCGCCCGCCGGCGGCGACGGCGTCTGGGAACTGCGCCTCCCGCGCGGCAAACTCGCTCACGGCCTCCTTTATCGCCTCCGCCTCCATTGGCCGGGCGGCGAAGGCGACCGCATCCCCGCCTATGTCCGGCGCGTAGTGCAGGACAACACAACCAAGATATTCAACGCCCAGGTCTGGCGGCCGGAAACCGCCTACCGCTGGCAGCATGCGAATTACCGCCGGCCTCCCAAGTCGCCGTTCATTTATGAGGCCCATGTCGGCATGGCCCAGGAAGAGGGCAAAATCGGGACCTACCGCGAATTCCGCGAAAAAATCCTGCCGCGGATCATCGCGGCCGGTTATAACACGATCCAGTTGATGGCCGTTCAGGAGCATCCCTATTACGGTTCATTCGGCTATCATGTCACCAGTTTTTTCGCCGCCTCCTCCCGTTTCGGCACCCCCGAAGAACTGAAGGAACTGGTGGATGCCTGCCATGGCGCGGGAATCGCCGTGATCATGGACCTGATCCATTCGCATGCCGCGCGCAACGAGGTGGAAGGCCTCGGCCGTTTTGACGGCACCCTTTACCAGTATTTCCACGACGGACCGCGCGGGGTGCACGAACTCTGGGATTCACGCTGTTTTGACTACGGCAAGACGCAAGTCCTCCATTTCCTGCTCTCCAACTGCCGCTTCTGGCTGGACGAATATAAGTTTGACGGGTTCCGCTTTGACGGCATTACCAGCATGCTTTACCACCATCACGGACTCGGAAAGGCTTTCACCTCCTATGACGATTATTTTGATCGCAGCGTTGACGAACAGGCCTACGTTTATCTGACGCTGGCCAACAAAACGATCCATGAGGTGCGGCTGGACGCGATCACTGTGGCGGAGGACGTCAGCGGTATGCCGGGTCTGGCCGCCCCCCGCAAATCCGGCGGAATCGGCTTTGACTACCGCCTTGCCATGGGCATCCCGGATTACTGGATCAAACTGACCAAGGACACCCGCGACGAGGATTGGCACGTCGGCGGAATATGGCATGAATTGACCAACCGCCGGCGCGATGAAAAAACAATCTCCTATCCCGAATCGCACGACCAGGCCCTGGTCGGCGACCAGACGCTTATCTTCCGGCTGATTGAGCGCGACATGTATGACTGCATGGCGGTTGACCGAAGAAACCTGCGGGTGGACCGCGGCTTGGCCCTCCATAAAATGATCCGTCTGGCCACCCTTGCCACGGCCGGCCATGGTTACCTGAATTTCATGGGCAACGAATTCGGGCATCCGGAATGGATTGATTTTCCGCGCGAAGGCAACCGCTGGTCTTATCATTACGCCCGCCGCCAGTGGCACCTGCGCGACGATCAGAATCTCGTCTATCATTTTCTTGCCGATTTTGACAAGGCCATGCTTGAGCTGGCCGCGCTCGCCGGCCTGCTTGAAAATGCCGGCCCGCGCCTGGCCGCCGAACATTTTGACGACAAGGTGCTCGCCTTTGAGAGGGCCGGTTTGCTTTTTGTTTTCAACTTCCACCCGCACGCGTCCTACCCCGATTACGCCCTTCCCGCTTTCGCAAAGGAATACCGCCTGGTTCTGGATACCGATGCGGCCTGCTTCGGCGGGCACGGCCGGCTTACTCCCAATCAGGTCTATTTTGCCGGCATTGACCAGACCCAGCGGGCGGCGATCAAGGCTTACCTGCCGGCCCGTTCCGCCCTCGTGCTGCGCGCTAAAAACACGCGCAGGAACACCTGACAGAACAACTGTTATTCCGGCGGATTTTTTTCTTTGATTAACCGTCCGAAGCCGTTATATTCGGCGGGAAAGGAAAAAAATCATGCGGGTGTTATCGGGCATTCAATCATCGGGCAAACTCCATCTCGGCAATTATTTCGGCATGCTGAAACCGGCCTTGGAAATGCAGGCGAAAAGCGACGAAACTTACCTGTTTATCGCCGACTATCACGCCTTAACCACCGTGCAGGACGCGTCCGCCCTGCGCGCGGCCATTAACGAAATCGCGCTTGATGCCCTCGCGCTCGGACTTGACCACTCCCGAACGGCTTTTTACCGGCAGAGCGACGTGCCCGAAGTCCAGGAACTCGCCTGGCTGCTTTCGGTCGTTACCCCTATGGGTTTGCTGGAGCGGTGTCATTCATACAAAGATAAAATCGCCCGCGGCATTGCGCCCAGTCACGGCCTGTTTGCCTATCCGGTGCTCATGGCCGCCGATATCCTGGCGGTCCAGGCGGACATTGTGCCGGTGGGCCAGGACCAGAAACAGCACGTTGAGGTAACCCGCGATATCGCCATAAAGTTCAACCATCAGTTCGGGGAAACATTCAAAATACCCAAGCCGTTGATCAAAAAAGAAGTGGCGGTAGTGCCGGGCATTGACGGGCAGAAAATGTCCAAATCCTATGACAACACCATCAAGGTTTTCACCTCGGAGGATGAACTGCGCAAGACGGTTATGCGGATCGTTACCGACAGCAAGACCGTGGCCGATAAAAAAGACCCCGAAAAATGCAACCTGTTTGCCTTGTATAAACTGTTCGCCCCGCCGGACCGCTGCCAGCAGTTGGACGAACGCTACCGGAAAGGCGGTCTCGGTTACGGAGAGGTGAAAAAAGAACTGGCCGGCCTTATCTGGCTTTTCTTTGCCGAAGCCCGCGCCCGGCGTGAAAAACTCCGGTCGGACCCGGCCGAAGCGGAGCGTGTTCTGCGCCAGGGCGCCGAACGGGCGCGGGCGGTGATCCGGAACACCCTGCAGAAAGCAAGAAAGGCCGTGGGATTGGAATAGCGGGGCAAATCATATGCAAGTTCAGGACGAGTTGAAAATCAAGCTGGAGGTTTTTGAAGGACCGCTTGACCTCCTGCTTTATCTGATCAAAAAGGACGAACTGGATATTTACGATATCCCCATTGAGCGCATCACGAACCAGTACATGGAATACCTCGGCTTGATGCGCATGCTGGACCTGGATATCGCCGGTGACTTCCTGGTCATGGCCGCCACCCTCCTCATGATCAAGAGCCGGATGCTCCTGCCGCCGGAAGAACGTCCCGCGCTTGAGCCGGAGGAAGAGGATCCGCGCTGGGACCTCATCCGCAAGCTGGTGGAATACAAGAAATTCAAGGACGCCGCCGGAACCCTGCAGGAAATGGAGGCAATCCAGGGCAATTCGTTCCTCCGCCAAAGCGAAGAACCGGCGATACCCCAGTCGCCGGAAATTGAGCTGGATGAGGTAACCATCTTTGACCTGATATCGGTCTTCAACGATGCCTTGAAAAAGGTTCAGCCGGAGGTGATCGGCGAAATCATCGCCGAAGGGATAACAGTGGCCGACAAGATTGAAATGCTCCTGGCCGTGATCAAGGAAAAAACAAGCATCCCGTTCGTAAAACTTTTTGACCAGGCCGCGACCCGGCATGAAATAATCTGCACGTTTCTGGCCGTGCTGGAACTTGTCAGACTGCACCAGATAAACGCCCGGCAGGACAAAACCTTCGGCGAAATCATGGTGCTCCGCGCCGGAGAATGAAAAAAAAGCAGAAGTCAGCAGACGGAACAGAACAGGAAACTCAAATGAACACGAATGCCTTGACTCCCGACAGACAATTGACGCTCAAAAAGATAATCGGCGCCATGCTTCTGGCCGCCAGAAAACCGGCCGCCGCCGCCGACCTGAAAAAAATTTTCACCCAAACCGCCGAAGAGGAGAACGACCAGGCCTGCCGCCAGTTTGCCGGCATAAAGGAAAGCGAAATCTGCGCCGCGCTGGAACAGATAAAAATTGACCTGATTCAAAGCGCATGCGGCATTCACCTGGCCGAGGTGGCCGGCGGATTCCGCCTGCAAACCGATCCGGAATGCGGCCCCTGGCTGCGCCGGCTGTTGAACGCCGGCCGGCCCAGCCGTCTCTCAAAGCCGGCCCTGGAAACCCTGGCGATTATCGCCTACCGCCAGCCCGTCACCCGGGCCGAAATTGAAAGCGTGCGCGGAGTTAACATTGACAATATCGTGCGCCATCTGCTGGAATGCCAGTTGATAAAGATCGCCGGCCGCAGTAAACTGCCCGGCCATCCCATGCTTTACGGCACCACCCAGCTTTTCCTGGAACACTTCGGCCTCCAGAGCATCTCCCATTTGCCGGGGATTGAACAACTGCGCCGCAGGGAGGATGAAAAAATACGGGCCGACCGCCGGAAAGCCGGCCGGGAAAAACCAATCGGGGAAGATTTTGAAGAAGAGAACAAGGATGACGAAAAAGATAAAGACAGCGGAAATGAGAGCGAACAACCCGGTCACCCCCCCCCGCTTCCGACCGAACAGACGCAGGCGGAAACGGAAAACCAAACCGGCGCAAACATTCCAAAACAATCAAATGAAAATTAAGAAAATATCAGAATCACGCAAGCAAATTGACGGTCTTGACCGGGAAATCGTCCGGCTCCTGAACCGGCGGGCCGAACTGGTCCTGGCCATCGGGAAAGCGAAAAACCGCGCGCGCGCGGAAACCTATGTTCCGTCCCGCGAAAAGGCCGTCATGAATAATGTCGCCCGGGTCAACCGCGGCCCGCTCTCCTCGTCTTCCCTTGCGTCAATTTACAGGGAAATCATGTCGGCCGCGCTGGCGCTGGAAAAAAACATCAAGGTGGCTTATCTCGGCCCCCCCGCCACGTTCTCCCACCAGGCCGCCCTGCGGCGTTTCGGGGAAAGCGTCGCTTATCGCCCCTGCGAGACCATTGACGACGTGTTTGATTGCGTCCAGCGGGAAGAATCCGATTACGGCGTGGTTCCCGTTGAAAACTCAACTGAAGGCGCGGTTGCCAGCACGCTTGACCGGTTCGCGGATACGCCTTTGAAAATCTGCGCGGAAATTTATCAGCCCGTCTCCCATTATCTGCTCGCATCCGGAACGTGCAACAAGGTCAAACGTATTTTCACTCATCCCAATGTTTTCGGCCAGTGCCGGAAGTGGCTGCGCGAGGAAATGCCGCAGGCGGAACAGATCCCCGCCGCCAGCACCGTGCGCGCGGCGGAAATTGCGGCGCGCGACAAACACGCCGCGGCAATCGCTGGCCGGCTGGCCGCCGAGTTCTACCGCCTGAAAATACTGGCCGCCGACATCCAGGACGTCAGCGGCAACATGACCCGTTTTTTTGTCATCGGCAAATCGCCCGCCCAGAAGACCGGCGCCGACAAAACATCCCTGCTCTTCTCGGTCAAACACCATGCCGGTTCGCTCCACCGGGCGCTCGGCGCTTTCAGAAAATACAATCTCAATATGACCAGGATTGAATCGCGCCCCAGCCGCCTGAAAGCATGGGAATATCTGTTCTTCGTTGATATTGAAGGCCATCCGGACGACGTAAAGGTCCGGAAAGCCCTGCATGAACTGCATAAAAACTGCCTTTTGCTGACGGTGCTGGGGGCTTATCCGAAAGCGGTGGAATGAAAAGACAGAAGAAACTTTCAATATTGAACGCGTCCAACGCCGACACAACCAGAACGGATTGTATGTCTTACCTGAATTTTACACGCAAAGCGCGCAAAATTCACCCGAAAAAAACGGTTTAACATGAAAACCATCGCCAAGAAATGGCTGACAAAACTCGGCCGGTATGAAACCGGCAAACCGATTGAGGAAGCGGCCCGCGAACTCGGATTTGACAACGCGGAGAATATCATCAAACTGGCCTCCAACGAAAACGCGCTGGGGCCCTCGCCGCGGGCGGTGCGCGCCATGAAAAAAGCCGCCGCGCAAATGCACCGCTATCCCGACAGCGGCGCCTTTTACCTGCGCAACGCCCTGGCGGAAAAACTGCGCATCCAGCCGGACCAGATTTTAATCGCCAACGGCAGCAACGAAATCATTGAGTTCATCGGCCATGTTTTTCTGGACCGCGAAGCGGAGGCCGTGATCTCCGACCACGCCTTCGCCATTTTCCGGTTGATTGTTGAAATGTTTGAGGCGCGGCCGGTGATCGTTCCGATGCGCGATTTCACGCACGACCTCAGGGCCATGCGCGCGGCCGTCACCCCGCGCACAAAAGTCGTCTTTGTCGCCAATCCGAACAATCCCACCGGCACCATGGTCAAACCCGATGAACTGCACGCCTTTATGGAAAAGGCGCCGCCGCACGCGGTTGTCGTTCTGGACGAGGCTTACCTTGAATTGCTCCCGCCGGCGCAGCAGCCCGACACTCTGCGTTATGTGCGCGCGGGGCGCAAGGTAATTGTTTTGCGCACTTTTTCAAAGACTTACGGGCTGGCCGGCCTGCGGGTCGGTTACGCAATCGCGCCGGCCGAAGGAATTGAAATGATGGCAAAAATACGCCAGCCGTTCAACGTCAACGCCATGGCGCTGGCCGCCGCGGCGGCCGCCCTCAAAGACGACGTTTTCGTCGCCAAAACGCGGCAAATGGTCGGAGAAGGGCTTCGTTTCTTTGAAGATGAATTCAGGCGGAGCGGCATTGAATACATTCCTTCGGCCGCCAATTTCATGCTGGTCAAGGTCGGCAACGGACGCAAAATTTTCAATGAAATGCAGAAAAAGCAGGTTATTGTCCGTCCCATGGACGGCTATAATCTGCCGGAATACATCCGCATCACCGTGGGCCGTCCCGCGGAAAACAAGCGCTGCCTGCGCGCCCTGCAACAGGTGCTGTCCGGCGCAAAAATCCGTCGGGCATGAGTTTCGGTAAAAAACCGGCGCGCGCGGGTCATTGAAGCGCATCATGCCGCGCCGCAAATTTAAGCGGACTTTACATTCCGGCAATGTTCGGCAATGACGATTGCGCGCAGTTGTTTGTAAGCCTGTTCCAGCCGGTCGTTAACCACCATATACCGAAAAAAACGTCCGGCCTTCATTTCCCGCGCGGCGTTCTTTAACCTGGTTCTAATTTCATCGGGGTGGTCCTTCCCGCGTTTTAAAAGCCTCTTTTTCAATTCACCGACGCTGGGCGGCACAATGAAAACATCCGCAAAGGCCGCTTTCAGGCCTTTATGGGAGCCTTTTTTTATGCAATTGCGGATAATTCCGGCGCCTTGCACGTCAATTACCAGCAGCACGTCCCGGCCGGATGCCAGGGCCGCCAAAACCGGCGCGCGGGGCGTCCCATAGTGGTGGCCGTGCACAACGGCCGACTCAAGGAATTTGCCGCGCTGCAGGCATTTCTCATATTCCTGCAAAGTGATGAAATAATAATCGCGGCCATGTGTTTCGCCCGGGCGTTTTTCGCGGGTGGTACAAGAAATGGAACGGGTCATGTGCTGGAACTCCTTCAGGAGCAGGTCGCAGAGCGTGGTCTTGCCTGCGCCCGAAGGGGCGGAAACAACCATCAAGAGCGGCTTGTCTTTTGCAATCGTCATTCTATATTCTGAACCTGTTCGCGAATGGATTCAAGCTCTGATTTGTACTTTACCACCAGATTTGAAATTGCGCAATCATTTGACTTGGCGCCGATGGTGTTGATTTCGCGCATCAGCTCCTGAACCAAAAAATCCAGCGTGCGTCCGGCCGGACACTTCCCTGCCAGAAGTTCTTTAAACTGCGCAAAATGGCTCCGCGAGCGTTCCAGTTCTTCGGCAATATCGCCGCGCTCGGCAAGCGCGAGAATGTCGCGCAATATTTTCTTGTTGCCGGCGTTTTCCGCCGCCGAAGTTAGCAGCGTCCGGATGCGTCCCTTGTATTGGCGCGCGGCCGCAGGGCGGCGGCGCGCAATGCCGGCCAGCATTGTTTCCAGCGCGCGCAGGCGGCGGCGCATTTCGCGTTCCAGTGCCCGCCCTTCAAAGACGCGCATGCGGCGCAATTGCCGCAAGGCCCGGCGGACGGCGCGCAACGCCGGTTTTTTCAATTCCACGGCGCTTCCATCCGCGGGAATTATCCTGGCTACTCCCGGAATATTAAAAAGCGAGCTGACGCCGAAATCATCCGGCGCTTTATATTGGCGCGCGGCGCGGCGCGCCTCTTGAAAACACTGCCGCGCCAGGCCATGATCAAACGCGATCCGTTGAACGGATATTTTCCCGCCCGAAACAACATGGCCGCGGCACGCCACCGAGCCCCGCGCCAGAACGGCGTGGATTTGCCGGCGCATTTCCATCTCCAGGCTTGCGAGACAAGGCGGCAGATCAAGCCGCAGGTCAAACTGGCGGTGATTCAGCGAACTGATTTCCATTATGACCCGGGCGCCTTTGAAAAAAACCTCGCCGACGCCGTGTCCGGTCATGCTGTTGATTGACATCCTACTTTGTGCCTTCTTTTTTTGCCCCTGTTTTCCTTCTTTTGAATTTAATATAGGGAAGGATAAACAAATCCAGGTTGCCTTCAAGCACATTCATAACGTTTCCGCATTCCACCCCGGTGCGGTGGTCCTTGGCGAGCGTATACGGCTGGAGAACATAGGAACGGATCTGGCGGCCCCAGGCGATCTCCCCCTTTTCACCGTAAAATTTTTCCATCTCCTGGCGTTTCTGGTCCTGCATGAATTCATAAATCCGCGCGCGCAGCAGCTTCATCGCCTTGGTGCGGTTGGCATGCTGAGAACGCTCTGACTGGCAGGCGACCACGATGCCGGTCGGCAGGTGCGTGATGCGGATGGCGGAATCGGTCTTATTCACGTGCTGGCCGCCGGCCCCTCCGGAACGGAAAGTATCCACGCGCAAATCGCCCTCCTTGATTTCCACTTCAATATCCTCGGCAATTTCGGCAATGACATCCAGCGAGGCGAAGGAGGTGTGCCGCCGCTTGTTGGCGTCAAAGGGGCTGATGCGCACCAGGCGGTGCACCCCGCGCTCGGCGGAGAAATAGCCGTACGCATGCGGCCCGGACGCCAGGAACGTAACGCTTTTGATGCCGGCCTCGTCGCCCGGCATCATGTCCATGATGCTCACCTCAAAACCGCGGCTTTCGCAATAGCGGCGGTACATGCGCAGCAGCATGGCCGCCCAATCGCAGGCTTCCGTGCCGCCGGCGCCGGCATGGAGGCTTAAATAGGCGTTCCGGGAGTCCATTCGGCCGTCAAAGAGGGATTCAAACTCGCGCTTGGCATAGTCCCGCTCCAGCGCTTCCAGGTCGCGCGCGATTTCCGCCAGAACGGACGCGCGCTGTTTTTCATCATGCTCCGCTTCCGCCATCTCAAGCAAAAGGGAACAATCCGCCAGCCGTGTTTCCAATTCCTTGAACGGATTCAAAACAAGGCGGTGACGGTTGGCCTCGTCAATTACGGCCCGGGCGGCGGGCTGGTCGTTCCAGAATCCGGGCGCGGCCATTTTTAATTCAAGATCCCGCAGTGTTTTCTGACGCCCGGAAACGTCAAAGATAACCCCGCATTTCTTCAATGCCGGCCGCGACCCGGGCGATTCGGTCTTTCAATTCTTCATTCATAAAAAAACTTTCCAGCGGGAGGCGCATCCATTTAGCTATCCGTAGAAGAATTTTGACAGGATAACAGGATAGGTTTTTTATCTTGTAAATCCAGATATTTTTTTGTCTGATCTTATTTGGACAACATTGAGTCTGCCTGAGCGTAAAGAAACCTGAACTCGGACCATCCCATTCCGTCCGGATCCGACTGGACAAACCAACACCGGATGGCGCGTAAAAGCGCACATCGTGATTTACTGGATAATCCTGTTATCCTGTCATTCTTTCTGTAAATGGCTAAAAGATTACCGGGAGGCAATATACACAAAAACGCCCGATGGTGAAAAGAATTATTTTTCCGGAATGGTTAACGGACCAGCGGTAAAAATTTTTGCGCCGGACAGCGCGGCCGCCACGCGGGCAATATTGGCGCCGTGATTTTTTGCGACCATGAGCGCGTCTTCGGATACGCCGGTTTGTTCAAAACTGGACGAGGCGGTCCTGGCGCACGGCCCCCATTGCAAACCCGCTCCGGCATAGCCGGGAGTTGATTTAGGGAGAGGAATCAGGATCATGCCCAACTCGGCCAGGTTGTTCAGCATGGCCAGCATGGTGACTTCGGCGCCGCCGCCGGTGCCGCCATAACCGCTGCCAGTCGCAAAGACTCCCCCGACTTTCCCCACGCCGGCGTCTTTCATCCAGGCCTGGCTGCAAACGCCGTCAATAAATTTTTTCACCCTCCAGTCAGGGCTTCCCATGTGCACTGGCGTGCCCAGGATCAGCGCATCGCAGGCGGCCAGGTCATCCGCGGCGGCCTGCTCGGCCGGCTTCAGAAGCGCCTGGCAATCCGGGACGGAATTAACGCCGGCGGCGGCCGCCTCCGCCATTTTTAAAGTGTTCTGGTAATCGGTCGCGTAGACAATCAGGACTTTGATCATGGTTTTATCCTCCTCCAAATGCGGCCATTATGCAAACAACCTTTCAGGATCACGGGATACCGCTTATTTCAGTTTTAATTCGCCGTGTTTGGCGGCTATGTTTTCGGCCAGGGCGGAAAGCGCGGCAAAATCAGACTCGCGCGGCAGGCCCTTGCACATGACCGGCTTCAATATTTCCACCTTCAGATTCGGGATCAGGCCGGCGATCGTTTCAACGGCCTTGCTGCTCCAGCCGTAAGACCCGATGACCGAGGCGAATTTCGCCTTGGGCCTGAGCGCATTGGCCAAACCGGCGGCGTAACTCACGACCGGGTGCGGCCCGACGTGAACGGTCGGGGTCCCGATCACGATGGTGGCGGCGTCCACCAGGGCGATCGCCAGTTTGCCGATGTCGGTTACGGCCAGGTCAAACGGCTGGACCGCCACCCCTTTCCCGGCCAGTTCGCCGGCCAGGAAATTCACCATTCTGGCGGTGCTTCCGTGCATGGAAATGAAGGGTATGACGGCCAGGTTGCGCGGCGGCCCGGAGACCCAGTCGCGGTAGGCATCCATGATAAACGCCGGTCGCCGGGACAGAGGCCCGTGGCTTGGCGCGATGATTTCAATTTCAAGCGCCTTCAGTTTTTCAAGGTTGCCGGCGATGATTTGGCGGAACGGCATCATGATCTCGGCGTAATAGCGCTTGGCGGCCTCGCAGACCGCGCCTTCATCGGCGACAAAGACGCCGGAAGCCGCGAGGTGCGATCCGAAAAAATCGCAGCTGAAAAGAATTTTCTCCTCAACCAGATATGTCGTCATGGTTTCGGGCCAATGGACCCAGGGCGTGTAAACAAATTTCAGCGTCCGGCCGCCCAAACCGATCGTTTCGCCGTCCTGAACGGCGCGGATCCTGTTTTCAGAAATGGCAAGGTGATCCGCCAGCATGCCCCGCCCCTTGACCGATGCAATCACTTCCGCCTGCGGATACTTGGCCGCCACAACCGGGATCAGGCCGGAATGGTCCTGCTCGGCGTGATTGGAAATGATGTAATCAATTTTTTCAACATCGGAAAGCTGGGACATCAATTCGCCGGCCATAACCGGATCGGCCGCGTCAATCAGGGCCGTTTTTTCATTTCCGCGGACAAGATAAGCGTTGTAGCTGGTGCCGTCGGGAAGCGGAATCAACGCATCAAACAACCTCCGGTGCCAGTCAACGCACGGCAGCACATGAATGTTTTTCCTGATTTCCTTTTTTTTCATTGGGCCTCCCGTTTTATGATAATGCCGTTCCAGTCGCGTTTAAAGCCGAGCAATGAATAGTAAATTCCGTAATCCGGATAACTTTCCCGCAAAACCTGCAGATTGGCAAGGGGGTCGTATACCACCGGCAATCCGGTAACTTCTGAGCCGAGGCACTGCTGGAGCAGGTCAATTCTTTTGGTCATCCAGGCCTCGGCAAAGACCGGCACGCCGAATTGCGAAAGGCTCAAGACCAGTTCGTTGCGCCCGATCACCGGCTGGGTAATGATAAATTTTGCGCCGGCGGCAATCTTGCGCTTCATTTTCAGCATTTCATGTTCAACCGGCTCGTAATGGTTGAAGGCTGCGCCGCAGATGAAATGGCCGCCGTAGGCCTTTTCAATGTAAGCGAGCAGTTCCACGGAAGTAACCGTCTCAACGTTTACGCCGAGGTCGGACGGAGCCAGCCGGGCCAGGCGCTGGCTGCCGTCGCCGCTGACGCAAAGCAGGTAACGGACCCCCATCTCTTTCGCCTGGGTCAGCAGAGCGTCCAAATCTTTTTTGGCGTGAAAAGTGTTGAGATGGATGAGGCATAGTTCCGGGTCAATTTCCAGGGAAAGATAGGAAAGCACTTCCGGCGCGGCAAAGTGAAGGTTGCCCAGCGGGTTGTCGGTGATGGAAGCCACGCCGTTGTGATCCATGATTTTTTTATAGCGTTCGCCAAAAGTGCGCAAGTCGGTTTCAAAATCCGGCGCATCCTGTTTCGGGGTCAGTATTTCAATCAAATCGGACGACTTGAAAAATTTCATGCAAATCATCTCCTTGTATCAGTGCTGACGTTTCACAGCAGTTGTTTATTTCATTGAGCCGCTTGCAAAAGGCTGCTTTTGCAAGCAGAATTACGCCGCAAACCACAATTGTTTCATTTTAATCCCGGCCGCCGCCAGCCCAGCCGTTACCTTGGCGGGACAATTGCGCAATTTGCCAGCTATCGCCTCCTTATCCTGGCCGGCCGCGACAAAAATCACTTGTTGAATCCTGGCAAGCATGTCAACGCTGACACTCACGCGCCTAACTCCCCCGGGCCCGGCAGACGCAATGGCGTAGCGCCCGCGGCCGCGCGCCAGGTCTTCCCGGGAAAAAAGCGAGGCGGTATGCCCGTCGGCGCCCAGGCCGAGCAGGCCGAGCGGAATGATCCCGCCGCCGTTAAAAAAAGCGCGCAGAGCCCGGTCGTATCGCTCGGCCGCCAATTCCGGCTGCAAATCCGGGCTGACGCCGATAATCTGGCTCTCCGCAAGGCCCAAAGCCTCAAACATGAAACGCATATTTCCGCAATTGCTTTCCGGCGATGTTATCGGCACCAGGCGCTCATCGCTGACGAAAACCCGCAGGCCGCGGGAAACAACGCATTTTGAACCGGCCACAATGCGATACGCGCCGAAAGGGGTTTTGCCGCCGGCAAGCATAACGGCATGATGGCAGGGATATTCACGCTCAAAATGATGCCGGAGCAGTGCGGCCACCGCGGTATCCAGAGCGGAAAGACTCTCAAAACGGCGGAAAACAATATCAAACATGATGCCCAGTATGCCAAATCCGCATGCGGCAAACAAGCCTGAAAAGCCGGTCTCTTTAAACACTGGCGCACGCAAAAAATCTATCCGTCCTGCGCCGCCGGCGACAGCACCACAAAAGTCGGCAGGCCCAGCACGCCGAATTCGCGCAGAATTGTTTTTGTTGCCTCGTCCGCTGGATTTTCCGCATCGTATTTTATCAGGATGAAATCATTCATCCTTTTCTCAACCAGCGGATACTTAAGCGTCGTTGCGCTCATTGTCCGGCAGCTTTTGCACCAGGTTGCCCAGAAATAAATCAGGACCGGCTTTTGCTCCCTGTCCGCCGCCGCCAAACCTTCCGGAAAATCCAGCCATTTGCCATCCGCATCGCGGACAAGGGCCGCCGCGCCGCGCCCGGCGTCCGCCGGAAAATTATATCCGGCAGAAAGCAATTTCGCGCCCATGTAAAAATAGTAAACCGATGCCAGCAGTATAACCGCCGCAAAGACATGCTTGACCCGTGCCATCCACTTGCCGGGTTTGGGAAGAAAAGAAAGCCCCGCCCCGGCAAACGGCCAGGGCAAGGCCATGCCCAGCCCCAGGAAAAACGGCATAAAAAGTCCGGCCGCCTGACCCTGCGCGTATAAATCCGTTGCCAGCAGGAGCACGGCAATCACCACCGGCGCCACGCAAGCGCCCGCCAGCAGGGCCGATACGGCCCCCAAAAACGGAATAAAAAACATCCCCTGCCCTTTCTTCAAATGGAAACGGTTCTGAAACCTTGAAAAGTCAATCATGAACGCATCCAAAAGCGCCAATCCCAGAATTAAAAAAACGGCGGCGACCGCCAGGTTGAACCAGCCAGAGGCGTTGAGCGCGCCAAACTGCGCGCCCGTCAAAACCGTTGCCAGACCAAGACCGCCGTAAGCCAGCACAATTCCAAGGCCATAGAGCATGCCCCGCAGAAATCCCTGCCGGGCGGACGCTGTCCGGATACCCGCGCCGATAATCGCAAGGTTGACGGGGATAAGGGGCAGCACGCAGGGCGTCAGGTTAAGCGCCAGGCCGCCCAAAATCATCAGGAACATGCTGATCCAGACCCGCCCGGACCGCCAGGTCTTTTGAATGGAATCGGGTTCCGCTTTGCTTTTTGCCGGTGAATCCAGAAACGACAAAAAATCGCGGGCGGACATATACCCCGAACGAACCGCGGCAATTTTGTAATTGCGCTTGAATGCTGAAAGCCATTCCGGATGTTCATTCCCGGCTCGCATGGCAACAACGGCGGTTTTCAGCTCCGGCGGGGAACGGGTTGGATCCAGACTGATTTTTTTTTCGGCAGGAAGAAAACAGACGGCTTGATCGCACCCCTGATATGAAATTTTAATATTAACCGGTCCGTTCGTGAAATTTTCAACCAGATAAACGGCGGTAAACGACCGGTCGTAGACCTGTTTTTCCCCGCCTGACAAAACATCCTGTTCCTTGCGCGGCGCCGGCAGGGAAAGGGGGATAATTTTATACGGCGCGGCGGCTTCCACGCGGAACTGATCGGCGTAAAGCTTGTGTCCGGCAGGAATACCGGCCTGAACGGCCAGCCGGGTTTCGCCGGCCTCCCCCGCCACCAACACGGCGTCAAACAGGAAAGATTCGTCGGCCGCGATAGCAGAGAAAGCAAGCCACACGGCTTGAAATAAAACGGCAAATAGTGTTCCGGTCTTCTTCATTCTGGATTCCGGATTCCGGAAAAACCTTTAGCCGCCGCGGTATTGCGCGCAGTGTTACAAACCGGCAATATCTTCCGCCGCCACGTTCCGACCTTGGCGGGCACAGGCCGTGAGCGGACAAACTACCAGTTTTCCGCCAACAATTCATAATAAGCGCGCGGATGGGCGCAGGCCGGGCAAAGTTCCGGCGTATCTTTGCCGGCATGCAGATATCCGCAATTGCGGCAGCGCCAGACCACGGGGGTTTCCCGCTTGAAAACCCTGCCCTTTTCTATATTGACCGCCAGACCAAGATAGCGCTTTTCGTGTTGTTTTTCGGCAATGGCGATGGATTGGAATATCTTCGCAATTTCTTCAAAACCCTCCTTGAGGGCAACCTCCGCAAAACCGGGATACATTTCCGTCCATTCGTAGTGCTCGCCGGCCGCGGCGGCCTTGAGATTCTGCAGAGTGGGCCCAAGCCCGCCGGCCGGAAACGCCGCGAAAATTTCAACCTCGCCGCCTTTCAAGAGCTTGAAGAGGCGATGGGCGTGTTCCTTTTCCTGGAGGGCGGTCTCCTCAAAAATGTCCATGATCTGCATGAGCCCGTCTTTTCTGGCCTGGCCTGCAAAATAATTGTAACGGTTCCTGGCCTGCGACTCCCCCGCAAAAGCCGTCAGAATGTTTTTTTCAGTCTGGCTTCCCTTCAGTTCCATGACTTTTTGCCTCCTTTATGATTTTTATCATTACTGTTCCGGCGAAAACTCGTCTTTGCCGACGCCGCACTCCGGGCAGGTCCAGGAATCCGGCAAATCCTTGAATTCGGTTCCCGGATTGACGCCGTGCTCCGGATCGCCGAGTTTAGGATCATAAACGTAGCCGCACACGTTGCAGATGTATCTTTTCATAACGCCCTCCCCTCCCACTTTCTTTGTATTTTGTTTGCGGTCGCAAAGCGCCCTTTGGGCGCGGGCGGGTTTCCCGCGCCGGTCCGGCCGCCGGCCGGACTGTAACGGAATGGGTTACCCTTGCCCGGTATAAATATGCCAAATCATTTCTTGTTTCCAGCCAAAAACGCCGAAAAATGGCGTTCAAGGTGCGCCCGCATTTCCGACTCGTATTCGGCGGAGTTTGCGCGCAAAATGTTTTCAATTTTATCCGCGAACAAAAGGCGCCCGGTCTCTCCGCGGGCGGTCAGCACCGAGCCGTAGGTAACATGCAGCGCCTGGCGCAAATCGTCATTGCCGGCGCCGGATTGCAGCAGGCCGGAGATTTCATCCCCGCTTGATTTCGCCAGATCGGGGATTTTTTCGGGCGCGCAGCTCAATTCATAAGTGGCGCGGTCCTTGTTGAATTGCGCCAGGGAAAAGCCGAAAATATCCATGAAAAACTGCTTGTCATGGCGGGCGACTATTTTCAAGTCTTCAAGGTAATATGTCCCGGCGGTTTTTAAATGAAAATTATTTTTCAAGACGCGCGCCACAATGGGATAAATTGAAAACTTGTCGCTGCCGGAGTGGACGCATACCCGGAAGTTGTTTTCCGCGGCGGCCGCGGCGATTTCCTTCAGATAAGCCTCAAAAGCGCCCGTATCCTTGTTTTTTTTGCCGCCCGCGATCTCCGCGTAATAATCAATTGCCTTTTCAAAATAACCGGGGAAACGCGGGGCGATTTCGTTGATCAGAATTTGCTTTGATTTCAAGGCCGACACCAGCCTGACAATTTCCGCAACGTCGGTGGTCGTCTCGCCCTCGTCCAGGGAAATTTCGGCCGTGAAACATCCTGCGCCTCTTATTGCGCGCGTCAATCCGTAAAGTTTGCCGGCTTTTTCCACGACGGCGTCAAACCCCTTTTCCAGCTCGGCGGTGACATCGTAGGTAAAATGGGTGCAACCGGCCTCCGCGGCGGCGGTTACCTCTTGTTCATTCCGCAAATGATCGCCGTCCGCCCCCCAGGGCCGTTGCAGCCCGGCCTCAAAAGCGCTGACCGTGGCGCTGTCAATAACATCTTGAAACGAGCGTCCGGTCCGTTCAATTTCCCGCGCCGACTGCTGGGCAAGCATGACATTGAGCCCGTGTCCGGCGGCGAAACGCGCCTGGCAAACATTGCCAAGCCGCCAGGGCGGACGATACCCCAAACCGAATATTGGCCCCTTGTCAATCACCGCGGGATTTGTAAATGGATGTTTTTTCCTTAATTCCGAAGCGTTTCCATTCATTGTGTTATCTTTCCGTTAACGCCCAAATTGGGCGATTCTCAAGCAATTGCAAAGCCAAGGGATCAGAACGGGTAAAAGTATGAAGGGCACGCGAAAATAAATCAAGTGGAAACGCAATTCCCCTGAAAGCGATTGTCCTTGTGTTCGCCCCGTGTTTCAGCTAACATTCTGAAAAAATCGGCGTGTTTAACATCTCCGCATGAAGCCTTTAATTCTCACGGTTGTTCTTCTCCTGGCAGCCCTGGCGAACAACGCAGTCCTGGCGGCGGACAGGGATGTTTTTGAAAGTCCGGCCAGCGCGACCCCGGAAAGCCGGATTGATAGAATCGTCAGCCGCAATCTGTCAAAACTGCGCATCCCGCCCCCCCCCCTCTGCTCCGACGCCGTATTTGTCCGCCGCGTATTCCTGGATACGATCGGCACCCTGCCGGCTGCGGACGAGGCGCGCGAATTCATCCATGACCAGACCCCGGACAAACGCGGCGCTCTGGTTGACCGCCTGTTGGAGCGGAGCGAGTTTGCCGATTACTGGGCGATGAAATGGGGCGACATTCTCAAGATAAAGGCCGAGTTCCCCGTCAACCTCTGGCCCAACGCGGCCCAGGCGTATCACCGCTGGGTCTGGGTCTCGCTCCATGACAACAAACCCTACGGCCGGTTCGTTCGGGAAATGCTCACGTCCAGCGGAAGCAATTTCCGCGTCGGCCAGGTCAATTTTTACCGCGCCATGCAGAACAAGACCCCGGAAGGCATAGCGGCGAGCGTGGCTCTGGCATTTATGGGCGCAAGAACGGATCGCTGGCCGAAAGACCGCCTGGCCGGCATGGCCGCGTTTTTCTCACAGGTCGCCTACAAGCCCACCCGCGAATGGAAGGAGGAAATTGTTTTCCGGGACCCGGACAGAGAGCCGGCCGCGCCAACCGGCCAACCCGCATCCCAAATCTCAACCAACAACGCCGCCCGGCAAACCGGCGAAAAAACGGCTTTGCCGGCGCCCACGCAGACAGTCCGCGCGCTCCGGCAAGAAGCCGTTTTCCCGGATGGGACCAGGCTGAAAAGAATCCCCCCCGGCAAAGACCCCAGGGAAATATTCGCCGACTGGCTGATCACGCCGAAGAACGCCTGGTTCACCGGCAACATCGTAAACCGCATCTGGGCCTGGTTGTTGGGACGCGGCATTATCCATGAACCCGACGATATCCGGCCGGATAATCCGCCCTCCAATCCGGAATTACTGGCCTTCCTGCAAAGTGAATTTACCGCGCACAACTACGACATGAAACACATCTGCCGGCTCATACTGAAATCCAGTACCTACCAGTTTTCATCCATCCCCCCGAAGCCCGACGTCCCCGGGGCCGAGGCCAATTTCGCCTTTTATCCCCTGCGCCGGCTGGACGCGGAGGTATTGATTGACGCGATCAACAAGGTTACCGGAACGTCGGAACTCTATACCAGTCCCATACCGGAGCCGTTCTCTTTCATTCCGGAAGACAAACGGGCAATCACACTGCCCGACGGCAGCATCACCAGCCCTTTCCTGGAGTTGTTCGGACGGCCGGCGCGCGCCACCGGCATGGAAAACGAGCGCGTTAACCGGGCCTCGCCCATACAACGGATGCATATGCTTAATTCAAGCCATATCCAGCGCAAACTGGAACAGGGGCCCAAGCTCAAGAAAATCATCAAAACCGGCCGGACGCCGCGGGAAATCATGGAAAACATTTACCTGACAATCCTTTCGCGTTTCCCCACGGACGACGAGCGAAAAATCGCGGCAGACTACGCCGGCGCGGGCGCGGTAAAGGGACGCGAGGCGTGGATTGATCTCGCCTGGGTTTTGATCAACAGCGATGAATTTCTTTACCGTCATTGATAAAAACAATTCCGGCCCGGCCGGACGCGGATGACAGGAACGAATCAAACATATGGGCGCTAAAAACAAAACAAAGCGCAATTTTTCCGGTTTTGATCCGGCGGATATTTTTCGCGATTTCAGCGCGTCAATATCCAGACGCGAGGCCATGCGCCGCGGTCTCATATTCGCGGCAGGCCTTTTCATGGCCGATAAACTGTCTTTTGCGGCTCCCGTCAGCGCCGCGCAGGTTGCAAAAACCCAGCCCCGTCAAAAAGCCAAGGCGGTTATCCAAATTTTTTTATGGGGCGGAATGTCGCACACGGACACCTGGGACCCGAAACCAAACGCGGGTTATGACTACACCGGTCAGTTCAAGGGCACGCTCCCGACCAACGTGGACGGAATACAGATCAGCGAGTTGTTTCCCGCGCTGGCCAGGCAAGCCGACAAATATTCCATCATCCGCAGCATGACGCATCATAACAACGGCCATGAAACGGCGGCCTACCTGATGCAGACCGGCCATCTGCCCGGCGAACAGATTTCCTATCCGTGCATCGGCGCCATTTTCGCGCTCCTTAAGGGATACCAGGCTGGCTATAAAGGCCTGATTCCGCCCTATGTGGTGCTGACGCAATCGCAGGGAAGATTTCCCGAATCGGGTTTTTTAAGCTCGCGTTACAAGCCTTTTGCCACGGGCGGCGACCCGAACGCGTCCCGCTTTGAGGTGGAAGGCGTCGTTGCCCGGGGCATCAGCGACGAGCGCCAGAAAGCCCGGCGCGAATTTCTGCAGAAGATGAACACCATGGGCAACCTCATGGAGGGCAATCCGGAACTGGCGGTTGCCCGGGAAGCCGAGCGGCAAGCCTATGACCTTATTCTCGGCAAGGGCAAGGACGTGTTTGATCTCTCCCGGGAAGATCCGGAATTGCGAAACCGATATGGCCGCAATACTTTCGGCCAGGACTGCCTCATGGCGCGGCGGCTGGTGGAAGCCGGCGTCGTTTACGTGACCATCAACTATCCCGGCGGATGGGATACGCACTCCAATCATTTCCAGACCATGCGCCGGCAATGCCCGCATTTGGACCAGGGGCTGGCCATGCTTCTTCAGGATTTGTCCGACCGCGGTCTGCTGAAAGATACAATCGTCTGGTGCTGCGGCGAGTTTGGCCGCACCCCGAAGGTTGACTGGCAGCCGCCCTGGAACGGCGGGCGCGGACATTACGGCAATGTCTTTTCCGTCCTCGTGGCCGGGGGCGGATTCAAGGGCGGCCGGATCGTCGGCGCCTCGGATGAAAAAGGCGAGGAAATCAAGGAACGGCCCGTGTATCCGATTGACCTTCTCGGCAGCATCTATGATCTGGCCGGCATAGATACCGATACAAAACTGCCCCACCCCCTCGGGCTTGACGCCCGCGTGCTGGCGCCCGACGAAAAAGGAGCGAAGTCGGCCGGCCGTCTGAAAGAAATCATGGAGTTATAATGAAAGAATTCCGGCAATACGCGGCCGCGGCACTGGTCGTCCTCGCGGCGTTAACGGCGTGCGCCCAGCAACGGCCGTACATCGGTTTTGTTTATCCCGCCGGCGGACGACAGGGCGCCTCTTTCCAGGCAACAATCGGCGGACAGTTTCTGGACGGCGTCTGCGGCGCGCATGTCTCCGGCCCCGGCGTCCGGGCCGGCATAGTGGAGTATAACAAAATGTTGAGCAACCAGCAGATCGCGCTCTTGCGGGAACAACTGAAGGAGCTGAAAAAGACGCCCGCTCAAAAACCAGATGAAAAAACAGAAAAACTGATCGCAAAGCTTGAAAAAATCATCAGCGAGGACGTCCGCCGGCCGGCCAGCATGGCAATTGCCAACCGTGTAATCGTGGCGATAACAATCGCATCCGATGCGGCGCCCGGCCGGCGAGAAATAAGGCTGGTTACCGCGCGCGGCATTTCAAACCCGCTCGTCTTTAATGTGAGCCAGCTTCCAGAATTCGCAGCCCCGCCCCTGCCGACCAGTCCGCAACAGGTGCTCGGCAAGGAACAGGAGACCGTCCGCATGAAAAAACGCGTTCAAAAACAAGAACACGCCATGGAAATGGCGGACACGATGATGATGACGGCAACGGAGGCGGAAAACCGGTCGCCGCCGGACAAACATGCAGACGACGCAGATAACGCCACGGAGGCGCGCGTAAAGACGCCTTGCATTCTCAACGGCCAGATTTATTCCGGTACCGTTGACCGGTTCCGCTTCGGGGCGCGCAAGGGCCAGCGCCTGGTCATCAGCGCCCAAGCGCGGGAACTGATTCCTTATCTGGCCGACGCCGTCCCCGGCTGGTTCCAGGCCGTATTGACGCTTTACAATGCGGCGGGCAGGGAAGCGGCGTATAATGACGATTACCGGTTCAAGCCCGACCCGGTTATCCTTTACGAAGTGCCCGCCGACGGCGAATATGTCCTCGCCATCCACGACGCCGTCTACCGCGGCCGCGAGGATTTTGTCTATCGCGTTGCCATCGGCGAGCTTCCGTTCCTGACAAGTATTTTCCCCCTCGGCGGGCGGGCGGGGACACAAACAACAGTGGAAATCAACGGCTGGAATCTAGCCGAAAACAGCATAACGCCCGATATTGCCGCGCAAGAACCGGGCACACATGCAATCACCGCGCGCGGAAAAAAGGGGGGGCTTTCCAATCCATTGCCTTTTGCCCTGGACACCCTGCCGGAATGTTTTGAGAAAGGGATCCACGATACACCCGCCTCCGCGCAGGAAGTAACGCCGCCCGTTATTATTAACGGCCGGATTGAAACACCCGGCAACCGGGACATGTTCCGCTTTGAAGGCCGGGCCGGCGACGAGATTGTGCTGGAAGTCAAGGCGCGCCGTCTGGATTCCCCTCTGGATTCCATTCTGAAACTCATTGACGCCGCCGGCAACTGCCTGGAATTAAACGACGACTACGAGGACATCTGCTCGGGACTGAACACGCACCATGCGGATTCCTATATCCGCGCCGCCTTGCCTTCCAACGGAGTCTACTTTGTCCAGTTAAGCGACGCCCAGCAGAAAGGCGGAAATGAATACGCCTACCGCCTGCGCATCAGCGCGCCCCAGCCTGATTTCGCCTTGCGCGTTACGCCTTCCGGCGTCAATATCCGCGACAAAGGATCCTCCCCTGTAACCATCCGTGCCGTCCGGCGCGACGGATTTGCCGGCGAAATCAAGCTCTCCCTGAAAAACGCGCCGGAGGGATTTGCGTTAAGCGGCCGCATCAGCGGCGCCCAGGAAGTGGCGCGGGTTGCGTTGAAAACCAGCCTGGCCGGGACAATAGAGCCGGTCCCCCTGCTCGTAGAAGGCCGCGCGATTATCGGCACGCAAGAGGTCGTCCGCGCCGCCGCGCCGGCGGAAGACAGGATGCAGGCTTTTTTATGGCGGCACCTCGTTCCAGCGCAAGAACTGGACGTTTTTGTCTTTACCCCGCCGCCCCCCAAAATCAAACCGGCCG
>JAQUQV010000012.1 GCA_028715905.1 Kiritimatiellia bacterium | reverse complement strand
GTCTCCCTTTTGTTGTTTTTGCGTTGGCTCTCATTCTTGTCCGTCCGCGACGCGGTCCGCGTCTATTCGCAATAATATTCGTTATAAAATTTGCCCGACAAGGCATTCAGCGCGTCCCGCAGATCAATCAAATCAGCCGGAGAGCCGGGCACGTTGGTGAATGAAGGAACGCCGCCATAAAACAACAGCCAATGCCGGCTAATGCGCCGGCGGGCCTCCTCAACCTCGCTGGTCCGGGCTGTTTCATCAAAATCGCCATCATCCAGCGGATCCGTTTCATGCTCAATTTCCCACCCGTCGGACAGCCCGTCGCCATCGGTGTCGGCATTGAGCGGGTTTGCGCCGAGCTGATATTCCTGGAGGTTCGTTAACCCATCGCCGTCAGAATCCGGGTCGGCGTCATTCGCCAATGGGTTTAAGCCATTTTCCACTTCCCAGCCGTCCGGCATACCATCATCGTCCGTATCCGAATCCTGCGGGTACGTGCCGGCCAGGCATTCCCCGAGATTGCTCAGGCCGTCGCCGTCCGGGTCGTCATCCGCGTCATATTCCAGCGAGGCGAACCATTTCATTTCCCACCAGTCCGGCAATCCATCCGAATCCGTGTCCGGATCGGCCAGGACAATATCGGCGTTCACGACCGCGGCGGAGAGAGAAACCGGGTTGGAGAGGCAGTTGCCCTGCGCCTCCCAGAAATCATTGGAATTATTCCCGTTGGAATCGCGCCATGATGCCAGCCAGTAATCCCGCAGGGCGGGAAGGTTGGTGAAGGCAAACGCGCCGGGTTGGGCAAGTGATCCGGACTCCAGAACAGCGTCCTGGACAGAGTTCGTGGAAAGAACGACGTAAATGTTCCCGGTCTGCGGGCCGGAATATGTTACCGAACCGGAGATGGAAGCGCGGGGAAAAGACAAGGCCGAGAGGGGATCGGCGCTCCATTCAAATTCCACCAGGTCGGAATAACCGTCGCCATCGGTATCGGGGTTATGGGGGTCGGTCCCGAGCTGATATTCCTGGAGGTTGGAGAGGCCGTCGGAATCAGCGTCCTCGGAAGCGTCGGAAGGGTCCGAAGGATTAAAACCATGGGAATCTTCATATCCGTCAGTCAGACCGTCGCCGTCGGAATCAGGATTATATGGATTGATCCCGAGTTCCGCTTCCCGCCAATCGCCAAGGCCGTCCCCATCCGTATCTTTTGCCGAGTCAAAGCTGAACACATACTTGGCCTGGCCGATGTTGGCGACGGCAAAATCATTGGTTTGCGGCGCGTTGCCCCACGGATAATATCCCGGCATATTGGCCGGGAAGGTATTGGTCAGGTTCAATGCATACAGGCGGTCATAAAAGCGGCTGCCGACATATTTAAGCTGTCCGATATTGGCGAGACGGTATCCGTTCGTAGCGGAGAAGGTGTTGATCATGGCCATTATTTCCGTCCCGGCGCCCATGAGCGACTCCATTTCGCAGTAAGCGCAATAGGCCATCCACTGCAACTGTCCCTGCGCGAGCGGCGCGTAATTGTTGGGGACGGCATTGGATGAAATCAGGCCGCGGGTCTGCCACCAGGCCGGGGTCTGAGCGGAAAGAAAAGATGGCAGAAGGCAGAAAGCGGCAAACAACAGGATCAGAAGGGCCGAAGGAAAAACTGAAGCCGGAAGACGGAAGAAGGAAAACAAAAGACGAAAGGCAGAAACCAGGATAGGTTTATTTTTATTGTTCATTGGAAATTTTAACCCCGATCCTCTGATTTCTTTCTTCCGACTTCTTGATATTCACGGTCCGGAGTAAATGATGAAATTGACTTTCAGGTAAGGCGGCATGTTTTCATGGGATTGAGACCCGCCGGCGGTTTTGGCTTGCATATTTGCAAACCACGAATAAGACGAATCTCTATAACCATCCGAAGCAACATAATGATACCGCCAAGCATTAGTTCCTCCAGTGCGAGCATCAACACCAATAGGATGAGTATGTGCCGGCATTTCACTTGTTGTCAAAGTGACCCTTTCCACACCGCCCGTTCCTCCGAGGTTATTGACTGCTCCCAGGGCGAAGCGCTGGTATAGGTTCGGCACATTGAAGGTTGTGCTGCCATCTCCCGCGCCATAGCTCGTGCCGATGACGGCGAACAGATTGCTGTAGCTTGTCCTGCTTACGGCCGCGCCGTTGCACAAGAGCCATCCGGCCGGCGCATTGGCGGCGGCGAACATATGAATCGCCCCGATCGGACTGGCGCCGGGTATCATGGAAAGCGGGTTGGGAGAAGAACCGCCGCCGTACTGGTTCGTATAAGGCCCCATGGGCACGTCGCCGCCGGGCGCGTAGGAATTCACCTCTCCATAAAACGAGGCGTTTTCCTCAACCGCCAGATTGTCCACCGTCAGATCGCCCGCGAAAGCCGAGATGGCCGGCAGGAGAGCCGCTAAAATTATCATCTTTTTCATATTCTTCAGACCTTTCTTGTTTTACCCGCCAAACACGCCAATTGACTCTAAATTTTTCCGCCAGCGGCGGATCTGCCTGCGGCATGAAAAGACGAATATTTTCCGCAATTTTTCTTCTGCGCCAAGCACGGAAAATAAATTGCGGAAAAGGCTTAATTGCGCAACGTATAATTCGCGTCCTTTCGCGGGCTATCGCTTACAATCGCACCTTCCCTTCTATAATCACTTTTATGTTTTTGCCGGAAATATTCAGGTCTTCGCCATAATTCCCGGGCTTGATGACGAGAGTGTCGCCTCTTCCCGCAATCGCCAGGCCCGCCCCGACAGTCTTCTTCGGCCCCTTCGCCTGCTCGCGCGAAACCAGGCCGGACGAGCGGCCGGTGAATTGATCGTCGCCTACGGCCTGGTCCACGTAGATGATTTTCCCGCTTTTATCCGTATCATCCTCTTCGTCGTTCCCCTCATCATCGCCGTCCTCGTCCGGGTGGTTGGTGGAACTGCCGGTATTAAAACATTCGTCATAATCGTTGGTGCCGTTGTTATTACTGTCAAGACGGTAATCCGAAGTCCCAAGCTGGCGTTCCTGGTCCGCGTCCAGCCCATCCCCATCCTCGTCAATATATAACAGACCTTCATAAACAATAATCCCCTCTTCCTCCTCCGCGAGGGCCGCGGAAGATTCTTTTCCCGCGCAATAAGCTTTCAATTGAATCACGGCCGCCTCCGGAAATTCTGCGGTGGGAATGCTGAAAACAAGGGCTACTCTATTGGAATATGTTCCCGCATTCGAGGAAACAACGGCCCCGTTGCCGGCCTCCAGGAGGTTGCCAAAGAGATTTTCACCAGTCACGCCGTCGGCACAGCAGGCGAAATTGCCGTTCGTGTCAAGGAGATTAATGACAAGCGCTGCGCCAGAAACGGCGGAGCGGGCCGCCCCGGCCCTGCCATAAAAATAATGGACAGCATAGCGGAGATTGTTCGTCAGAAGGGTTCGGTCAAGGTCAACATTCAAACTGGCCGTTCCAACCGTTACGCGCCAGCACGACTGCGTTGTTGCCGCGTCAACAAACCATTCCCCGCCGGCCCTGTACGCGCCCAAAAGCCAGGCCGGGTGCGCGTATTCGTATTCGTCGCCGCTCGTGAATTGCGGGGCGCCCCACCGCAAATAAGCCCGGCTGATTTTCCCATCCAGGTTGTCCGAAAATCCGTCCCGGTCAGTGTCCCGGCAAAAGGGGTCGGTTAGCTTCCCGCTTTCTTCAAGGTTGGCAAGACCGTCGCCGTCATAATCAAAACCGGCGTCATCGGAGCAGGAGGGATCAAGCCCGAAGAAAATCTCATAAGCGTCATTCATGCCGTCGCCGTCCGCATCCCGGGCCGGCTCGGAACCGGAAAACGCCTCAAATTCCCGGGAGGAAAGCGCCGGATTAAGCAGGATAAAGGATAAGACCATCACCGGCGCGGACAGCAGCAACGCCCTTTTCCGCCCCGGTTTTAAAAACCAATGGATCATTATAAATCCCAGGCTTTACCACATTAAACAGCAACCTCCGCGCATCGGCGCCAGAATAATACGACACAAAATTAAACAGAATTATATTAAATACATTTCTCTACGGAAATGTCAATAAATTTTCCCGGTTTGTCTGATTATTGTCCGGTGAAATATTTGCCGCAAAAACATTTGACTTCCGGCCGTTTATGTAATAATTGTATGAGCGTTCGCTTAGTTAAATAAACATCAATATTTTACAGAGAGGGTGAGGACATTGTGGTTGAAATAAAACTTAAAAAAGGCGAAAGCGTGGAAAAAGCCCTGCGCCGGCTCAAGAAAAAAATGGACAAGGAAGGCACGATGAAGGAAATCCGCGGTCATCGTTACTTTGAAAAACCAAGCGAAAAACGGCGCAAAAAAGCGGCGCGCGCCAGGATAAATTCGCGCATTGCCGCGCGAATGAGTTATTAAACCGGGAATCAGAGTGGAACTCAGCGACCGGCGGACAGGGTGAAGTAAAAAACCGTCCTTTGGGCGCTCATTTTTTTGCCTTATGAAAGCATTAATCAGCGGCATTACCGGCCAGGACGGCTCCTACCTGGCGGAATTTCTCCTGGAAAAGGGTTATGAAGTCTACGGCATGGTCCGCCGCTCCAGCACCGAAAATTTTGAGCGGATCGCCCACCTGACCGGAAAAATCAAGCTCCGCCAGGCCGATCTGCTGGACCAGTTGTCCTTGATTGAAATGATGGCGGAAATTCGTCCTGATGAAATTTACAATCTCGCCGCCATGTCCTTTGTGCCGACCTCGTGGACGCAGCCGATGCTGACCGGCGAATTTACGGCCATCGGCGTTACCCGGATGCTGGAAGCCATGCGCCAGGTCTGCCCCAAGGCAAAATTCTACCAGGCATCCAGCAGTGAAATGTTCGGCAAAGTGCGTGAAGCGCCGCAGAACGAATTGACTCCTTTTCACCCGCGCAGTCCCTACGGGGCGGCCAAGGCCTACGGCCACTATATCACGGTCAATTACCGCGAAAGCTACGGGCTTTTTGCGGTTTCCGGCATTCTTTTCAACCACGAAAGCCCGCGGCGCGGAAAAGAATTTGTCACCCGCAAAATCACCGACGGCGTGGCGCGCATCAAGCTCGGGCTGGCCAAGGAACTGCGCATGGGCAACCTGGATGCCGCGCGCGACTGGGGTTTCGCCGGCGACTACGTCAAAGCCATGTGGATGATGCTGCAACAGCAAAAAGCCGATGATTACGTCATTGCCACCGGCATCGCCCATTCGGTGAGGGATTTTATTGAGCTGGCTTTTGCGCACGTCAACCTTGACTGGAAAAAATTTGTTGTCCAGGACCCGCAGTTCATGCGGCCGGCCGAAATTGATCATTTGCTCGGCGACAGCTCCAAGGCGCGCCGGGAGCTGGGCTGGCAACCCGCGGTTGATTGCACCGGACTGGCCAGGATGATGGTGGATTCCGACCTGGCGCGGCTCAAACAACAAGTCAATGGCCGTTAACAAATGCGCGTTCTGGTTACAGGTTCGCAGGGTTTCGTGGGCCGTCATCTGGTTGAAGAATTGCGCCGGCAGGGCTGGACAATCGGCGCTTTTGATCTTCCCGCGCCCGGCGGACTAGGCAATGAAATCCGCTACTACCAGGGCGATATCCAGGACCGGCAGGCCGTTGACCAAGCCGTCAAACTTTTTCTCCCCGAGGCCTGCATTCACCTGAGCGGGATAGCGTTTGTGCCCATGGGATGGACAAACGCCGAGACCCTTTTTGCAATCAACGTCTCCGGCACGATCCATCTGCTGGAGGCCTGCCGGAAACATGCGCCCGCGGCGAGGGTACTCGTGATATCTTCCGCGGAAGTCTACGGCCGGCAGACCGGCCGGGACGCGGCGGATGAGGACAGTCCTTTCCACCCCGAAAACCCCTACGCGGTTTCCAAGGCCGCGGCCGACCAGACCGCCCTGCTTTATGCCCGCCAATATTCCATGCCGGTCATGGCCGCCCGGCCGGGCAATCACATCGGGCCGGGCCAGTCCCCCGATTTTGTCGTCCCCTCGTTCGCCCGGCAGCTGGGAGAGATTGCCGCCCGCAGAAAAAAAGCGGTGATCAAGGTCGGCAATCTGGACAGCACGCGCGATTTTACCGATGTGCGCGACGTGGCGCGGGCTTACCGTCTGCTGATTGAAAAAGGGCGGGCGGGAGAAGCATACAACATCGCTTCAAACCGCGAAGTATCCATCCGTTTCATTCTGGACCGGCTCTGCCGCATAGCGGGCATTGACCCGGATATTGAGGTCGCGCCGGAGCGTTACCGCCAGCCGGAACAAAGGGCGCGGCTGGCCACCTCAAAAATCACGCGGGAAACCGGATGGAAACCTGAAATCAGCCTGGAAACGAGTTTGCGCAACATCATGAAGGAATATATCAACTCCGGAAATAAATAACACGGTTCATAGTTCAGATTAGCGGTCTTTGCGCTATAATTTTTCCGGGGCCGAAGGCCGCTTTTGGAATGAAAAAAACGATCAGAAAATTATCCGGCGGGCTGCTGCGGCTCGGACTCGGCCTGGGCATCATCCTTTTCCTCCTGTTCAAAATCAACCTGAAGGAGATGCTCTCCATTCTGCGCGAATGCCTCCTGCAATGGCCATGGCTGGCACTGGGCACGCTGTGTTACGCGGTCTGCGTCTGGATCGGCATCGGGCGCTGGAAAATAATCCTGAACGCCCAGGGACTGCGCATGGCGTGGTCGCGCGTCTTCTGCGTTTCATTCATCGGCCAGTTTTTCAATTCCTTCATGTTCGGCTCAACCGGCGGCGACCTGGCGCGGGCTTACTACGCGGCCAAGGAAACCCACCACAAAAAGACCGAGGCCGTGGCGACGGTGGTGATTGACCGGATGGTCGGGCTGGCGGCGCTTGATCTTATCGCCGGCGTTATGCTGCTTGCGCGCTTCAACTTTTTCAGACAACACTGGTCAACGCACCTGCCGGCGCTGATCCTGGTGGGGATGATTTTCATGACCATCGCAGCCATGCTGATTATTTTCAACATCAGGATATTCAAAAACTGGCCGGTTTTCAGGTTTGTTGCGCATCATCCCACGCTGGGGCCGCTGGTCCGCCGCCTCCTTATTTCAATTTATCTTTACCGCCGGCGCACAAAAATCCTGTTAAAAACGGCCTTGCTCTCGTTTGCAATTCATTTTCTGATCATTCTGCAATGCTACTGCCTCGGAAAAAGCCTGCAAATCAACATCACGCTTATTGATTACATCACCGTCATTCCCCTGATCATGTCCATCGCGGCCCTGCCGATCACACCGGGCGGACTGGGAATCAGAGAGGGGCTGGCCGTCACCATGCTGGGCGCCATGAACGTGAGCGCTTCCCAGGCCCTGCCGCTTTCACTCATGGTTTATTTCACCGCCGTCATTATCAGCCTGATTGGCGGCTTTATCTTTCTGGGGTATACCGCCGGGGCCGGCCGCACGGTGCATGATGAAATCGTTGAGCTTGAGGACGAAACCGCGGACGAAAACCGGTAAATCCGGGTCCCGGGCGCCCATGAATAAAACCGCGCCGCCGGCCGATGCCGATTCCAGCAAAACCGGAAGCAGCTCTTCATAATTTTCGGCATAGCCGGCCGCCACCCCGTTCCGCGCCAGGTCCTCAACCAGCATAGCCGCGGTAACTTCCTTGCGGGCCGTTCCGCCCGCGAAATAAACGCCCATGATAATGAGGCGGTCGCCCGGCCGGAGAAGTTTTGAAAATACATCCGCCAGTTCCCGGCGCATGAGCGCCAGCGGTCCGTACCCGTGCGGACGCCAGACCGCGGTTATTCTGCCGGCCAGCGGCTCCACCGCCCGCCAGGCCGCGGCTATCTTGGCCGGATTGTGGGCGTAATCATCAATCACGGCAACACCCCCGCTCCGGCCGGCCACCTCCAGCCGCCGCTCAATGCCGGCGAATTTTTCAAGAGCGCGGCTGACATTTCTTAAATCAAGGCCGAGCTTTTCACACAGCATGACGCAATGCAGGGCATTCTCGGCATTATGTTTTCCAAGCAAAGATAACTGGAATTTAACGTTCCGGTATTGGAACGCCACGCCGCGCTCCGTAATCTCGGGCTGAAAATCAATTGCCGGCTTCACGATGCCCATAAATGTAGGGGCCGCGCTTGCGCGCGCCCACCCGCCTGCAATGCTTCGCGTAGCAATGGGCAGGTCTTCGGAACGGTCTCCGACAAGCGGAGACCCTACAAAATTGTCCTCCGCAGGCGGATCCGCCTGTGGCGGAAAATTCCTATACGTTAAGGGATCATAACCGATAATCGGGTTTTTCACCTGCTTTGCGAATGCAGCAAACAGCGCCCTGACTTCATCCAGCTCAAAATGATCCTTGGAAACATTCGTGATGACGGCCCAGTCCGGGTGAAAATGCAGAAGGGAACGGTCGCTTTCGTCCAATTCCAGCACCCAGATATCCGAATTCCCGCCGCGGAAATTTCCGGGGCTTTGCCCGCTCACCCAGTTCAAGACGGCGGCGCCGTTGACCACGGTCGGATCCAATCCCAGCTCGGCAAGCGTCCAGCCGATCATGCCGGCGACGGTTGACTTGCCGGCCGTGCCCGTAACCGCGATGCATTTTTTACCGCGCGCCAGCGCGGCCAGCAGTTCGGCGCGATGCATCACCGGAATGGAAAGAGCGCGCGCGGCCAGGAGGTCGGGGTTATCGTCTTCCACGGCCGCACTGAATACGACCGCGGTCAAATCACGGCTGACCGCGCGGCCGTCCTGGGCCGTCAAGGCCAGACCCAGCGATTGCAGCTTCTTGATAAGCGGCAGGTCGCGCCCCTGGTCATGATAGCGGTCCGATCCTGAAACGCGGCAACCCGCGGCCAGCAGTAATTGCGCGAGCGCGCTCATCCCCACCCCGCCCGCGCCGACCAGATGGAACTTGCGCAAAGCGCCGTTCTTACCCCGTGAAACGCGATGCGTCACGAGATACGCTCCGCATTCTTCATGCTGTATCCTGACTGCCGGCTTCCGACTTCTTTTTTTGTCATGGATATTTAGGCGGCTGGCACAAGCCCTCGTTTTCCGCCAGCCCAAAGAGCAGATTCATGTTCTGCAGGGCGGACCCGGCCTGGCCTTTCAGCAGGTTGTCTATATGGGAGATGATTCTGACGCGGTTGGTCCTTTCATCCAGGTCAACAATCAGTTTGCAGAAATTCGTGCCGCGCGCGTGGGAACTGCCGATGCCGGAATCACGGTCATAAATCTGGACAAAGAAACTGTCCTTGTAAAAATCCCGGTAAAGATCAACAAGCCCTTTGCGATCGCAGGGGTTGTTCAATTCAGCGTAAAGGGTGGACATGATGCCCCGGCAGACCGGCACGACCTGGGCCGTGAAAGTGATTTTCACGCCCTGCTTTGCGAGCAGGGAAAGCTCCCGTTCAATTTCGCAGACGTGCTGGTGCCCGGCAAGTTTATAGACGTTCATGTGATCATAACGGGCGGGATAATGAAAAGCGGCGCTCGGTTTCTTGCCGGCGCCCGAAACGCCCGTTTTACAATCGCAGATAATGCTTTCCAGCCGCGCGATCCGCCGTTTGACAACCGGGGCCAGCCCCAGAATGCAACTGACGGCAAAACAACCCGGATTGCCGACAACCCGCGTTTTCCCGTTCAATTTATCCCGGTATAATTCGGCCAACCCATAGACCGCCTCCGGCAGGAGATGGGCGGAAGCATGGACGGGGTCGCGCCCGATTCTTCCGGCGTAATCGGCGTAAGCTTCCGGCGTGTTAAAACGGAAATCGCCGCTGTAATCAATAATCTTCGCGCCCCGCTCCAGTTCGGCCGCGGCCGCTTTCATCCCGACCCCGTCCGGCGTGGCAAAAAAGACAACGTCAACCGGCGCCGCCGTCTTGGCGTCCGAGACGGCCGTTATCGGCAAATCGCAGAACCCGGCCAGATGGGGATAGAGCCGGCTGATGGGCGCGCCCACGTCGTTGATATCGGCCAGGCAGGCGATCTCGGCCTGTTTATGCCCCAGCAACAGCTCAACAATTCCGGCGCCGCCGTAACCGCCGGCCCCGACTATTTTCACTCTGATCATCATAATTTCCTTTCATTTACCCCGACAGATTAATCCCCTGATCTTGTTATTGACAAAGCAACCGTTTCATACTACCAATATTCTCCATGCACGAACAAAAGACAACAAAAAAAATACTGGTAACCGGCGCAGCCGGTTACATCGGCTCCATCCTGGTGCCGCATCTCCTGCGCGAAGGTTACGCAGTCGTTGCGCTTGATAATTTCATGTATAACCAGACCTCCCTGCTTGACTGGTGTTTTGAGGAACGGCTGGAAGTGGTGCGCGGCGACGCGCGCGACAAAACTCTCGTGCGCAAGCTGGCTGCCGGTTGCGACTGCATTATTCCCCTGGCCTGCCTGGTCGGAGCGCCGGCCTGCGACGCAAAACCCGACGAGGCCCGCGCCGTGAATCTTGATGCGATCAAGATGCTGCTGGATATCGCCAGCCCCCGACAGGAGATCGTCATGCCGACCACCAACAGCGGTTACGGCGTGGGGCGCTCGGGCGCGTTCTGCACGGAAGAATCCCCCCTCAATCCCATCAGCCTTTACGGCCGGCTGAAAGTTGAAGCCGAAAAGGCAATCCTGGACTCCGGACACGGCATTTCTCTGCGCCTGGCGACCGCCTTCGGACTCAGCCCGCGCATGCGTCTTGACCTGCTGGTGAACGATTTCACCTACCGGGCCGCAACCGACCGTTTCATCGTTCTCTTTGAAGCCCACTTCAAGCGCAATTACATCCATGTCCGCGATATCGCCCGCGCGTTCTCGCATGCCCTCGCCAACTTCACGACAATGCAAAACAATGCCTTTAACGTGGGACTGAGCGACGCCAATCTTTCCAAGCAGGAACTCTGCGAGGAAATCCGCCGGCAAATTCCCGGCTTCACCTTTCTTGAGGCCAAAGTCGGCAAAGACCCCGACCAGCGGAATTATATTGTCAGCAACGATAAAATTGAAAAAACCGGCTACAAGCCCCTGGTTTCCCTGCCGCGGGGCATCGGGGAACTCATCAAGGGTTACCGGATAATCCGGAGAACACAGTTCAGTAACATCTGATGAAGTCAGAAGTCAGAAGTCAGAAGCCAGAATTTCACCGCATCCTCGTAACCGGCGCGGACGGTTTCCTGGGGCATCACATCGTCCCCGTTCTGCAGAACGGTTTTGCCACGGAGATTTTTACCCCGGGAAGGAGCGATTACGACCTGCTTTCTCCCGGGGCGCCGGAAAAAATGATGGCGGACCTCCGCCCGGATTGCGTCGTGCACCTGGCGGCCAAATCAGGCGGCATCATGGACAACCGCCGGCAGCAGGCCGATTATTATTTTGAGAATGTCGTCATGAACACGCACGTGTTCCACGCCGCTTTCCGCGCGGGCGTGAAAAAATTCCTGGCATTGATGGGCGGCTGTTCCTACCCGGCCGCGGCCGTTTCCCCGATCGGCGAGGACCAGATGTGGAACGGCTTTCCCCAGCCCGAGAGCGCCGGCTACTCAATGGCAAAAAAAATGCTGCTGGTCCAGTCGTGGGCCTACCGGCAGCAGCACGGATTCAATTCAATCACGCTGATCCCCGGCAACGTCTACGGCGAGTGGGACAATTTCAACCTGACGCGGGCGCACGTCATCCCCGCTTTAATCCGCAAATGCGTTGAGGCAAAGGAAAACGGTTCCCCCTTCATCGCCGCCGCCGGCACGGGCAAACCCGTCCGCGATTTCGTCTATGCCGCCGACGTGGCCGCCCTGATTCCCTGGTTCCTGGTCAATTATGACACAAGCGACCCGATAAACATTTCCACGGGAACGCGCACTTCCATCCGCGAACTCGCGGAAATTGTCAAAACAACCGCGGGTTATCCGGGCGAAATCCGGTGGGATTCATCCCAGCCGGACGGCCAGGCTGATAAAATATTTTCTCCCGCCCGTCTCCATCAGCTCGGCCTGCAATGCCCCACCCCGCTGGCGGAGGGCCTGCGCCGGACCGTTGCCTGGTTTCTGGAAAACCGGTCAAAAGGAACGGCGCGGCTCTGATTGTAATCCATGGTTTGCCGTGAAAAATCCCAAAAACTTTTCTTGCCTTAAATTTTGATTCTTTCATGAAAACAATCATTCTCGGCGGACACGGATTTCTCGGCTCGGCGCTTTGCGCCGAAGCGCAAAAACGCGGTTGGGATACCATCCCGGCCGGACGCAAGGAATATCCGCAACTGGTTGGAACGACCTGCGACGTGCTGATAAACGCCGACGGCAATTCCAAAAAGTACCTGGCCGACAAGGATGCCGGCCTGGATTTTGATCTGTCGGTCCGCTCGGTCGCCTTTTCCCTGCGCGATATCCGGGCAAAAACGTACGTTTATCTTTCCTCCGTGGACGTTTATGCCGACAAGAGCAACCCGGCCTGCAACCACGAGAAATCAGCCGCCATGCCTGAAAAAATCAGCTGTTACGGATTCCATAAACTTCTGGCCGAACAGATTGTCCGCCGCCAGGCCGGATCATGGCTGATCATGAGGCTGGGCGGGTTCGTCGGACCCGGCCTGAAAAAGAACTCCATTTACGACATGTTAATGAAACAAACAATCCGCGTGCACCCTGACTCGCGCTATCAATACCTTGACGTCGCCGCCATGGCCGCGATTGTTTTCAGCCTGATTGAATCCGGCCATCACAAGTCAATTTTCAACCTGGCCGGCGAAGGCACCGTCAGCCTGAAGGAAATCGCCGCCCTTCTGCCGGGAACCCCCCTTGCCGGCGCGCCCTGCGGCAATCCCCCCGAGCATTACGAGGTCAACATCTCAAAAATCAAAACAATCGCGGCCATCCCGGCCACCCGCCGGACCGTTGAAGAATTTATCAAGAGCGTCTTGTCCGGGGCGATAAAACTCAACCCGCAAACGGCCGCCCGATAATTATGATAATTTCCAGAACGCCATTCAGAATAAGTTTTTTCGGGGGCGGCTCCGATTTCCCGGAGTTTTATAAAAACCGCCGGGGATGCACCCTTTCCACCACCATTGACAAATACTGCTATATTTCCCTGCATTATCTTTCGCCCTTTTTTAAATTTAAGTTCCGCGCCAGTTACGCCATGACCGAAACGGTCCAGGAACCGGCCGAATTCCAGCACCCCCTCATCCGCGAATGCCTGCGCCATTTACCGACCGTCCACGGCCTTGAAATCGCGCACGTCTCGGATTTGCCCGGCCGCACAGGTCTCGGCACGTCTTCTTCCTTCACGGTCGGCCTTCTGAACGCCCTGCATGCCATCCGCGGCGAAAAAGCCGCGGCCGGACAACTGGCCCGGGAGGCTGTTTTGATAGAACGCGGGCGGGTCGGAGACCCCGGCGGACATCAGGACCAGTACGCCGCCGCATACGGCGGATTACTGCGCATTGATTATAACGGCAAAGATGTGCGTCCGCGGCGAATCCGCCTGAATCCGCGCCGGCTGGCCGCTTTCAAAAAATATCTCCAGCTTTTCTTCATGGGCATGGAACGGACTTCGGGAGAGATTCTGCGTGACCAGAAGAAACGCGCGGAGCTGAACGTGCCCGCGCTGGAACGCCTGGCCGCCATGGCGGAACGGGGGCAGACAATCCTGGAACGAGGAAAAGACATGCTTGAATTCGGAAAAATGCTCAACGAAGCCTGGGCCTTGAAAAAAGGCCTGGCAAACGGCATCAGCAATTCCGTTGTTGACCAGGCCTATGAAGCGGCGCAAAGCGCCGGCGCGCTGGGCGGCAAACTGCTCGGCGCGGGCGGCGGCGGCTTTATCCTGCTCTTCGTCCCCCCGGAAAAACAGCCGGCGGTGCGCGCGCAACTGGCAAATCTGATGGAAGTGCCGTTTGAATTCAGCCGGGAAGGCAGCCGCATTATTTTTAAAAACTCATGACGAATCCCGCCGCCAGCCCGCAAATCGCCTTCTGGTTCCGTTACGGGCCGGCCGAACACGCCGAGCTTTTCCACTGTTTACCCGGGATAATTGAGGCGCTTGCGCGCGATTGCACGGTTCATTATTACGGCCTGAAAAGTTCCAAGCCGGTCCCGGAGCAAATCCGGAAAAACGCCCGGCTGCACATCCTGCCGGTCGCCGTTGACCGCGCAAACACCACCGACAAAATAATTAAAACCGTGTTCTGGCTCCTGTTCATGCCGCTGATCGCGCTGCACTGCCGGCTGAAAAAAATTGACGCGGTTTATATTGACGAGACGCTCCCCCTGAGCGCCGTTCTGGCAAAAATCTTCTTCGGCCCGAACGTGGCCGTAACAATCACCGATTTTTTCCTGGATATCTACGCCATGAAAAGACCGTATCTCCGGCCGTTCTGCCGGGCCGTCAACAGGCTGGACATGGCCGCCTGGCGCAAACTGCCCCTCATCTTCACGCGCGCAAAAACCACGCGCAACTTCCTGGCCGGCTCCGGCGTTCCGCCGGAAATCATCCGTCCGGTCTACGACCCGTGCGACACCGCGCTCTATCATCCCGCCGACAAAACCGAATGCCGGCGCAAGTTCGGATTTGCCGCGGATGAAATCATCCTCGTCCACCACGGCATTCTTCATCCAAACAAGGGCAACGACCGCATTATCGGGGTTTTGCCGGACCTGCTGGAAAAATGTCCGCGCCTGCGCTTCCTGCTGGTCGGCGACGGCCCGGAAATGCCCCGGTTACGGCGGATGGTCAGGGAAAAAATGCTGGAAAAAATCGTGGTCTTTACCGGCTGGCTGCCGAAGCCGGAGGACGTGAATTGCGCCCTCAACGCCGGCGATATCGGCCTGGCAATGCGCACCGGGCTGGCGACCGACCATTTTGCCATGACAGGCACGCTCATTCACAACATGGCCTGCGCCCTGCCCGTGCTGGCGGCAAAACTGCGCAGTATTGAGGAAGTGATTCGGGACGGCGAAAACGGCTTCCTGTTTGAACCCGAAAACATGCCGGAATTCAAGAAAAAATTCCTGACGCTCGCCAATAATCCGGATTTAAGACGCGATTTCGGAAAGAAGGCGGCGGACGTTGTCCGCCAACTATTTGACATGCGGGCCGTAACCCGCCAAACCGTTGAACCGCTCCTGCAGTTATGCAAGCCGATAAAGCAATAATTTTGCTCGGAGGACAGGGCACGCGTTTGCGAGCCCTTTTCCCGGACCTGCCGAAAGCGCTCGTCCCCGTGGCCGGCCGGCCTTTCCTGGCATGGCAAACCGAATGGCTTTTCCGCAATAATATTTCCTGCGCGCTGCTGGCAGCCGGCCGGCTCGGCGAAATGATTGAAACCTGGGCCGGACAGCAGCCTTTTCACAAGCGCCTGAAAGTTTTAATTGAACCGGCGCCGCTCGGAACCGGCGGGGCAATCAAACATGCGCTTCCCGCCGCCGGAAAAACCCCCTTCTGGGTCCTGAACGGCGACAGCCTCCTGCCGGAACTTGATTTCGGCGGGATGGAAAAAGCGCATTGTCAATCCGGCGCCCTGGCAACCATCGCCGTCACCGCCATTGAAGATTCCGGAAGATACGGCGCCGTCCTGTTTGACGGCAACGGGAAAATCATCAGGTTTGAAGAAAAAAAAAGCAGGCAAGCCGGCTGGATCAACGCCGGCGTATACCTGATGGACCCGGCTGTTTTCTCGGTTATCGGCGCCGGCAAAAACACATCCATTGAAAATGAAATTTTCCCGCGGCTGGCCGCCGGCGGAAAAATCTTTGTTTTTCAAACCAACCCGCCCCTGCTGGACATGGGCACGCCGGAGGGGCTGGAAAACATGGCAGCTTATCTCGCAGAAAAAAGACCGTAAAGACAGATTTGGCCGGATTTTAAGCGCGCGGATTTCAACCGCGCGCAACGGGCTTTACGCTCAAATCGCGGTTGGGGAAAAAAAGCTCAATCCACCCGGCCAGGCCGTAACAGAGATGCATGCCCGGGACCATGAAAAAAATCAGGAGCGCCCTGAAATCGCGCTCATCGCGCCATTTAAGAAAAGCGCAGCCGGCCGCGAAAAAGAGATAAAACGCCGCGCAAACAACCAGCGCCGCCAGAAATATTTTTGAAAAAAAGGCGCCAATCGCCAGGATAGCCAGGGAGACAAGCAGGAACATCGGCGCCAGGGTCGCCGGCTCAATCTCCGCGCCGGCGCGGATGAGCCGGATGCGCGTCGCGCCATAGCCGAACATCTGTTTAAGGAACCCCCCGTAAGACGCGCGCGGATAATGATAAAGCATGGCCTGCGGCTGAAAAACGAGGCGCCATCCCTTCCGCGCGGTTGCGATATGGGCCGCGAGCATTTCTTCGCCGGGCCAGAAATTTGCGTCAAACCCCCCGATTTCTTCCAGCACCTTGCGGCGAAAAGCCATGTTGCACCCGATCAAGCGCGACCATTTCGCCGGCCGCGGGGCAATCCCGCCCTTCTGATAACGCTCCTGCACATAGCCGGCCGCGCGCGAAGCGAGCGTCCAGCCCGCGAGCCGTGCCACGAGCGGAATATCGTCCGGGACGAGCCCCGGACCGCTCAGCAAGCCGACCGCCTCATCCGCAAAAGGCTCCAGGACCGCGGCCGGCCAGTTCTTGCCAACCGCCACGTCATCATCCAGAAAGGCGATGATTCCGGCATGGGCGGCCTTCCAGCCGGCGTTTTTCTTTTCGCTGGAATCGCCGCGCGCGAATGAAACCGGCAGATGAATCACGTGCGGGTTGCGATTGAGCAGGTCTTTCAGCCGCTCCGCTACAAACTGATCGGGGACCGCGCCAACGACGATGATTTCCGGCGTGGACGCCCATTCCGCGGCCAGAAGCGATTCCACGGCCCGCAAAACATGCGGACGACCGATGGTGGGAATGACGACCGAAAGGATTGGCATGTTATTCATTATTTTCCACCGCCGCCGTGCTATGGCAGGACTGAAAACCATCTTTTGCGGCGCAGGATCAAAACGCAAACCGCCGCGGCAAACGCCAGCAACCCAAGCCCTTGAACGCAAAGCGGCCATTTTGGCGGCGCATATTCAAGAAGCACTTCGTGCACGCCGGGCTCCACATAAACGCCCTGGAAAATAAAATCGGCGCGCAGAATTTTTCCTTCTTTGCCGTCAATTCGGACGCGCCAATCAGGATCATATTTCTCGGATACGCGCAGGATGGCCGGGGTTACGGACGAGGTTTTCAGCTTTATCCTCCCCGGCCGGTATTCCAGCATCTGCGCTTGCCCATCCTCGCCGGCCCCGGAAGCATCCGGCAGTCCGGAAACGCATTCGGGGGCGATCATTACCTTCCGGGAAAGCTGATGTTTTTCCAAGCCGATCCGGCGCAAGGCTTCGGCGTCGGCAACAATCTCCCAGCAGCCGATCAGCGCAAAGCGCGGGGCCGGCTCCTTAAAACGCATAACCACGTGCTGACCCGGCTGTTCGGCCGTGGCCGGCACCACTTCCACCCCTGCCGATGCCTGGCCGCGCTGCCGGCCGGCGGGAAGCGGCCGGACATTATAAGCGTAGACAAGTTCAAAAATGTCCTTCATAGCCGGGTCGTTCTGAACCTGTCCCCAGAATTGCGCCGGCGCCAGCACGAACCCGACCGCCGAAAGCCGCCACAAGCGCAGGGGATTACGGCCGACAGCTTCAAAAAATCTTTTGTAATCGTCCGACATCCGGGGCATTTGGGTGACGTTTATAGTTTTAACGCCGTGATAGGGAAATAAATAAGTGAGCCAGAGGTTGTAAAAACCATCCTGAGTGACGCATGCCGTCCTGTTTTCCGGCAGAGTTTTGAGCAGGCGGATAACGTCGTTTTCCTCAAATGCCTTCAACGGCATGGTTTTTACGTAATGGCGCGAGAGGTAAAACGCGTCCACCGCAACGATTGTTACCAGGAGCCAGAGCGCCGCATGCAGAGCATATTTGTTCCGGATGCGGCGCGCGCAGAACAACCAGATGAAAAGAGCGGCGCAGACGGTCATGAAGGCGGCATGCCAGAGCGCGGCGACCTTGTTCCGGAGAATAACCGCGGCGAAATGGTCCCAGCCGGCCGCGGACAGGCGGTAGGCCAGCGCATTGAAATCCGTCATGATTCCAAGGGCGCGCAGGGCCATGACAAGCGCGGCGGCGAAAACACAGCCAAGAAAACACTTCACCCATAAAGGCGTTGCGTTTCCAGCGGGCACGGGCTCCGTTTTTTTTTCCATTCCCATTCCATCCTTTGCGTCCGGCATTCCTGTCCCAATATGCCAGCATGCGGAAGACATGTCAAACGGGTTTTGGAATCCCGCATTGACAACGAACATTTGCCGGAATAAGGTAAACACGGTTTGAATTAGGCGGTAAGTGTATTTGATCGATGTAGGAGCCGCATCCCTATGCGGCGATTCCGGGCGATCCGCATCCCTATGCGGCGATTCCGGGCGACAAAACATGCATCGCCGGACAGGGGGGCCGGCTCCTACCTTAATTTCACGCTTTTTTTGCGGCAAAATTGAAATTCTTATGTTGAATTTAGCCCTGAGTGATAAAAGTTTTACAAAACCGCCATGCGTCTCGGCGGAACGATTTAATCCATGAGCCTCAAAATGAAATTGATTTTCATTCCGGGAGCGTTACTTTCGGCGCTCTTGCTTTTCATCCAGGGGTGCGCCCCGGAAAAACACGCCGCCCCGCAGGTGAATTTGACCTCTCTGGCGCGCGAAATCTGCGATCTCGGCCGCCCGGCCCGGCTGGATTCACCCGGCACACAGATAACAACCTCGTTTGACCGTTCCGGCGGAAACACCGACTACAACAATTTTCTGCGGAAAGAAAAGGACGGTTGGGCGGTCATGGCGGATTTAAAAGGCCCGGGTTATGTCTCGCGTTTCTGGTTCACCGGCGCCGAAAACGGCAAATATCCGCTGCGTTTTTATTTTGACAATGAAAGAACGCCGCGGATTGACGCCACCTTGGAAGAATTTTGCGGCGGGAAAGCGCCTTTTCAGCCTCCGCTGGCGGCCTATGAACCTTTCTGCTGGTATTCTTTTGCGCCCCTGCCCTACCGGAAACGACTGGTGATTACGACCAAAGAAGGCGGTTACAAGCCGAACGGAGACCCAAAGATATTCTTCCAGATCAATTATTGTCCCCTTCCGAAACACACACGGGTTGAAAGTTTTCCGAAAATTCTCTCGCCGGCGGAGAGCAACGCGTTAATCCAGGCCGGAACGGCGCTTAAACAACTGCCGCAAGACCCCCTTCTGCCGCAAAACCTGCGCGCGGAGACAAACGCGGTTACCATCCCGGCCGGGCAGTCAGTCAACATTATTCGCCTGTCCGGGCCGGCCGTAATCCGGGAACTGCGCCTGACACCGGACGCGAACGCAATTACCAATGTTCTGAAACGCAACGAAATAATGTTCAAAACAGTCCTGCGCATGTATTGGGACAAAAACGAAGCCCCGAGCGTGGAAGTTCCGCTCGGCAATTTTTTCGGCAGCTTCTGGCAGATGCGGAGGTTCCAAAGCGCTTATTTCGGCGCCAGCAATCAAACATTTTACTCCCGTTTTCCGATGCCGTTTGCCGATTCGGCGCGGATTGAAATCCGGAATGAGATGGACATCCCGCTCTCGTTCCAGGCGTCCTGCGCGCTGGAAAAAATGCCGGTTTGGACCAACGCCTGGGGCTATTTTCATTCTGGCTGGACAAGAAGCTTCCCGCAGAACGCCGGGAAACCCCATCGTATCCTCAAAACGCAGGGACGCGGAAAAGTTGCGGGCTGCATCCTGGCGGTAACCAGCCTGGATCAAAGCTGGTGGATTCTGGAAGGCGACGAAACAATCCGGGTTGACAACGAGCCGTTCCCGGGCTGGCACGGCACGGGACTGGAGGATTACTTCAATGCGGGCTGGTATTACGGCAATGCCCTGATCCGCCCGTTTTACGGTCTGCCGCTGAAAGCCTTTTTCACAACCATTCAATACCGCGTCCACCAGACCGACCCGGTTGAATTTGCAAGGTCGGCCGCGTTTGAATTTGAGCGCGGCCCCGGCCACGCCAGCCGCGGATACATGGAGAGCGTTTCTTTTTATTATTTATCGGCGCCGGCCCGGGCCGATTCCGATATTTCCGCGAACATACCGCGGGCGCCGCCGGATGATCCGTTCGCGCCGGTTTCCGTGATGATGGCGCTGAACGATTTTGAGCGGCTGGGCGATTTCAACGGCGCGGTTGACCACATTGACGCCTTCCTGGAAAAACACCCGGATTATCCCTTCGCTTCCGTGCTGCGCCTGCGACGGATCGGTTATGAAGAAAGGGAGAAAGGATTTGCCGCGGCGCGCGGGCAATACGAAAAATTCCGCGCCGCGGAAACGAACGAGATGGCGCGGCGGATGGCGGAAATGATATTGTGGCACAACAGCAGCCCGTCCAACGTCATCCTCGGCGTTTATTGCAACATGCGGACCGGCGTTTACCTGGACGGCCGCTTCGTCGGCGAGGCGGGCGCGCCGGAACGGATGCGGTTTTTCGGCTTGCAGCTTCCGCCGGGAAAACATGCGCTCGCCCTGCAAACGGTGCACCGCGAATATCCCTCGTGGGCCCAGGCCTGCCTGCGCACGCACGCCGGAGACATTTGCACCTCGCCGCGCTGGAAATCCGCCTACGCCCCGAAAGGCAACTGGTCCGCCCCGGGTTATGACGACTCCGGCTGGGAAACAATCGGCGGCATTGAGGAAAGCAAGGGGCCGCCGATGGATCCCTACATCTGGCTGGAGCCGCACCCGTTTGTGGAGATGCAGTCAAAGGCGAAGGGGATCGGGCCCGCGGGCGAATGGAAAAACAAAAACGAGAAAGCCGTGCTCCGGACCACGTTTGAGACGCCGCTCAATTCAAGCCAGAGACATAATAATTGAAAATCGGCATTGACCAAACCGTATCGTTGTGATAATTGTTTTACAAAAAGGAGAACGATATGGATACTGTAACAGTATCGCCCAAGTATCAGGTGGTAATCCCGCGCCCGGTAAGAGAGCGCCTGCGCATCAGCCCGGGCGAACAGATGCAGGTCATCGGATTTGACGATCGGATTGAGATGGTTACATTGCGGCCCATAAAGAACACGCGCGGATTTCTTCGTAAATATGACCGGAGTTTCAGACGCGAAAAGGCAGACCGCGAATGAATCTGGTGGACACGTCCGCATGGCTTGAATACTTTTTTGAAGGCCCGAACGCGCAATATTTTGCCGCGCCTATTGAAGCAACCGACACATTGCTGGTTTCGGTGGTTTCGCTCTACGAGGTCTTCAAAAAAGTCAATACGGTCGCAGACGAGGACCGGGCATTACAGGCCGTTGCGCAAATGAAAAAAGGCCGGGTTGAAGAAATTACCGAATCAATCGCTCTCTCCGCGGCCCTGATCAGCATCAAACATAAAATCGCCATGGCTGACAGTTTGATTCTGGCAACAGCCCGGCAGTGCAAAGCTGTGTTATGGACACAGGATAAAGATTTCCGCGGCATGTTGGATGTGAACTTCAAGCCCGCCGCGCGCCGCCAGACGACCCCTTCGCGCCGGTCTCCGTGATGAACAACAGCAACCCGTCCAACGTCATCCTCGGCGTTTATTGCAACATGCGGACCGGCGTTTACCTGGACGGCCGCTTCGTCGGCGAGACGGGCGCGCCGGAACGGATGCGGTTTTTCGGCTTGCAGCTTCCGCCGGGGAAACACGCGCTCGCCCTGCAAACGGTGCACCGCGAATATCCCTCGTGGGCCCAGGCCTGCCTGCGCACGCACACCGGAGACATTTGCACCTCGCCGCGCTGGAAATCCGCCTACGCCCCGAAAGGCAACTGGTCCGCCCCGGATTATGACGACTCCGGCTGGGAAACAATCGGCGGCATTGAGGAAAGCAAGGGGCCGCCGATGGATCCTTATATCTGGCTGGAGCCGCACCCGTTTGTGGAGATGCAGTCAAAGGCGAAGGGGATCGGGCCCGCGGGCGAATGGAAAAACAAAAACGAGAAAGCAGTGCTCCGGACCACGTTTGAGACGCCGTAATCCGCATCATAAATTCAGAATAATTTGCCTTGCTATGGAGCTTTATCCGGATATAATTCTTAAAGAAAATTATCACCTATGCTCAACATGCAGTTCCAGCCCAAAATGCCTTATAACGGCCCGATTGCCCCGACATACACGGTTGGAGACTGCGCTTGAATATTTACCTCCAGCTCACGGATGAGTTTAACGCCGGCGGACTCAGGGCGATTATCTGTTCGGGGCAGGCCGCGGTTCTTCATCAGGTGGCCATTATGAGCAAGGACGGGGACTGGATTCTACGCGAGGACCAGGAATGCCTCGGCCATATTCTGGAAGTGCTGGAACAACATGGCGCCCATTACCGCTTCGGCGCCCCGTTGGATACGCGCTGGCTCGCGCAGGGCTGGAGCGCGCATTTTGAATTTCCTTGCGGCGCTATAAGGGTGCGGACTGATTTTTTCACGCGTCCTCCGCGTTTAAATGAACTGGAACTGAAAGCGCTCTGGGAAGAACAATCCGCAAGCCATCCTCCCTTTGTCAACCTCTCGCAACTGGCCCGCATGAAACAAACGGACCGTGAAAAAGATTACGTGATTATCGGAGAACTTGCCCGGCGGATGCGGGATCCGGCGGATCAAATCCGCTATTCCCGCAGCGCCTTGGATTTGATGCGTCTGAAAGAGCGTCATCCCGCATTGTTTGACCGGCTGGCCGGCGAACGCCCGGCGCTTCAGGCGGTTAAGGAAGGACGCGCACGGCTGGAAGCGGCGCTTGACGCAGAACGGCGCGAGTTAATTCATCTTAATGAAGAGCGGCTCTCCAGATATGAAGCGGCTTCCGGATTGTGGATGAAGCGCTGGCCGAAATTAGCGGAACAAATTCAACCTTTGCCGTTGCGGAAAGCCCATCGTATCGTCGCGCAGGAAGCCGAAACCCATTTGCCAATGCAAACGTCATGATTTCACCCCGCGCCGATCATTTTTTAAGCGAAGAAGATTTAGACCTGCGGAACATGACGCGGGAGGAATTGCTCGCGTGGTGGCAGTTATGGCTGGAGCAGGCGCAGGCAACGAATGACCTGGACCGGGACGAATATTCCCACGGCGTCTTCCGGCGCGGACCGCGCGCGAAGACCGGCGCCGATCAACACGATCCACCGCCGGCACGGAACCGGATTCATCCGGCCGGAGCCGCATCCGTTCGCAGAAATTAAGAAAGGAGAACATGCGGTCAAAATCCGAGATCATCGCCCGTGAATTGTATAACCTGCGCGTGCTTGATATCGGCGGGGCGGGATATGGCGGCGACAATCCGTACGAAAGGGAATTAAAACGCGCGTGGGGTCAATGCCGCTCGCGAACCACCGTGGACGCATTCGGCCAGCCGGATATATTGCTTGACTTGAACGCGCTTCCCCTCCCGGCTCTTGCGGGAACCTATGACATCGCAACGGCTTTTGACGTTCTGGAACACCTTGATCATCCGACGGAAGTGCTGCGCTGGATTCCGGCGCCAAGACTTATCATCTCGCTCCCCAACGCGCTTTCCTGGTTTGCGCGCAGGATTGAATGCCGGTCTGGCGTTCAACATTTGTATTCATTTACCCGCCGGACTGCCGCAAACCTGCTGCAACGGGGCGGTTGGAGGCCGACCCGTTTTGAATACCAGTTCGGCAAATGGTCGCCGGCGGCCCGATGCATAAATTTCATCGGTTCGTTATGTCCCGCGCTCACCGGCACGGGCATTATCATTTACTGCGAGCGATGAAACACGGCATGAAGATATTATTTACGAGCCCGTCGCTTTCCGTTCAGGCCGACGCGCCGCTCAATTCAAAAAACAGGGCCGAAGCGCTGCAAAAGACCGGGGCGCAGGTCGTGCTCCTCGGTTTTCCTGAAATTTATCCATTGCCCAATGTCCAGCTTCCCTTTCCTTACATAAGCCTTGAAAAACGCGCTTCATCAAGCACCTTGCGGCGATGGGAAAAAATGCGGAAATATTTCGGGATATGGTGGACTTTCCTTGCCGTTTCATTCCTTGTAAAGCTGGCGGCCTACCGCATTGCGCGGAAAGAAAAATTTGACCTTATATGCATGCACCACGCCGAACCATGCGTGCTGCTGCCCCTTGTTGCGTGGTTGCGCCTTATCCGCCGCTACACACCGACGGTTGTGATTCTCCCCATGGCATTTATTGAAGTGGGCGCAAAAAACATAACCAGGGCCAGAAGCCGCCTGCGCGGGATTCTCAATGCTTATGCGGCCCGGCGGCTGGCCGGTCTGGCGCATATTGTCATAGAAAACCGGCATTATGCCGAAGGCCTGCGGCTGACGCGCAAAAATAATGTTCATATCATTCCCGAAGGCTATACCAACAGAATGGCATCGTTTTCCCTTCCCGAAGCGCGCCGCAAACTTGGCATAGCCCCCGGCCAGAGAATGGTACTGCTCTTCGGCACAGCGACGGTCATGAAGGGCGCCGACCTGCTCATTAAAGCCCTTGAAGAGGTGCCGCCGGCTTTTCTGGTATATATTGCCGGCAAAACCGGCGGAATTTATGAATCGTCGTGGGGCCCGCTGGAACGCCTGCAAAATACCGGGTGGAAAGACAATCTGCGAATTGTTTCCCGATTTATCCCGGAGGATGAAATGGAGCTTTATTTTGCCGCCGCGCACGCCTGCATTTTTCCGTATCGGCGCGGGTTCTCCACCATCAGCAGCAACCTGCGCCAGGCCGGCGAGATGGGCAAGGCCATTCTGGCTTCGGACCAATATCACTTTACAGACATAGTAAAAAACTATAAGGTAGGACTGTTGTTTGAGCCGGAAAACGTGCCGGAGATTGCGCGTTGCCTGCGGGAGTTCGCCGCAAAGCCGGATGAATGGTTCGCTGAAATCCGCCGGAATTCCGAAATACTGGTCAAGGAAAGATCATGGGAAAAGATAGCCGCGCAATACCTGGCGCTGTTTCAACACATTCTTGATCATGAAAAAACCGGCCAAAAACATTAAATTTCAAACATCATGTCGCGACCCGAAAAACTGGTGATTATCGGCGGATGCGGCCACGTGGGGCTTCCCCTGGGGGTCAGGTTCGCCCAAGCCGGAGCCGGCGTATTGCTGCTGGACATCAACCGCCAGGCCGTTGAAATGGTCAACCGCGGCCGTTTCCCGTTTCTTGAAAAAGGCGGGGAAAAAGAACTGCGCGCCGCGCTGGCCGGAGGAATGAGAGCCGTCAGCGATCCGGCGGCCGGCCGGGGCGCCGACGCGTATATTATCGTTACCGGCACCCCCGTGGATGAACACCTTAATCCCAAGCTGGATGACGTTCTGAAAGTTTTTGACATTTATAAGGAATATTTCCGGCCGGGATCTCTGGTCATCATGCGTTCCACCCTCTTCCCGGGCACCATGGATTATTTGCGCCGGCGCCTGGCGCGGGAACGGATAAAAATCAAGCTGGCCTTCTGCCCGGAGCGGGTTGCCCAGGGCGCGGCCCTTGAGGAAATCAGCTCCCTGCCGCAAATCGTCTCGGCCTTTGACGAAAAGAGTTTCCGGGCCGCCTGCAAATTATTTGCGCGCATTGCGCCGGCAATCATACGGCTCGCGCCTTTGGAAGCCGAGCTGGCCAAACTGATGACCAACGCCTGGCGTTACCTGGAGTTCGCCATCGCCAACCAGTTTTATATCATCGCCGAAAGCAACGGGGTGGATTTTCATAAAATTTTTGAGGCCATGCGGCATGAGTATCCGCGCGCGCGCGGATACAAATCGCCCGGATTCACCGCCGGCCCCTGTCTTTTCAAGGACACCATGCAGCTGGCCAGCTATTTTGAACACCAGTTTTATCTCGGGCATTCCGCCATGCTAGTCAACGAGGGATTGGCAATGTTCGCCGTGAAAAGGGCCGGCGAACTGCTGGGCGGGCTGAAAAACAAAACGATCGGACTGCTCGGCATGTCTTTCAAGGCCGGCAATGACGACACGCGCGAATCGCTCAGTTTCCGTGTCAAAAAGACCCTGGAATTCCAAGGGGCCAGCGTCATTTTTCACGACCCCTATGTTGCGGGAGGCGTCCCGTTGTCATGCCTTGTAACGCGCGCGGACGCCCTGATTCTCTGCACGCCGCACGCGGAATACGCCCGTCTGAAAACAAACAAGCCCGTCGTGGACATCTGGGGATTCATAAAAAAAACGCAAGTTGCCATTTTACCCGGCCTGAAAAAAACGGGCCGGAAAACAAAAAAAGGACGTTCATCATGAAGGGAAAAATTCTGGTTACCGGTTCAGCCGGATTCATCGGCGGCTACGTTGTGGAAGAACTGCTCCGCAATGGGTGGCAGGTCGCCGGACTTGACAATTATTCCAAATACGGCCCCTTGAAAAAATCATACGACGCCAATCCCGCCTATCACTTCACGGAAGGCGACGCCAAAAACGCGTCTCTTCTCAAGGAGCTCCTCAAAGACTGCGACCACCTGCTGGCCGGCGCCGCCATGATCGGCGGCATCACTTACTTCCATGAGTTTGCCTATGACCTTCTGGCCGAAAACGAGCGCATTATGGCCGCCACTTTTGACGCCGCCATCCACGCCTTCCGCAACCACAAGCTGAAAAAAATCATCGTTCTGAGTTCCAGCATGGTTTTTGAATCCACCGCGGTTTTTCCGACCCCGGAAGGCGCGGAACTGCGGGCGCCGCCTCCCAAAAGCACCTACGGATTCCAGAAACTGGCCTGCGAATACTTCGCCCGAGGCGCCTGGCAGCAATACCGTCTGCCCTACACCGTTATCCGCCCGTTTAACTGCGCCGGGATCGGAGAAAAAAGAGCCCTGACCGACCGCGAGGTGCTTTCGGGTAATATCCGCCTGGCAATGAGCCATGTCATTCCGGACCTGGTCCAGAAAACAATCAAGGGCCAGGATCCGCTCCATATCCTCGGCGACGGGCGCCAGATCCGGCATTACACCTACGGCGCCGACCTGGCCCGCGGCATCCGGCTGGCCATAGAGCATCCCGAGGCCGTCAACAACGATTTTAATCTTTCAACGGCGCAGTCAACAACCGTCATTGAGCTGGCGGAACTTATCTGGAAGAAAATCAATCCGGCCAAGCCGTTCCGTTATTTTTCTGACAAGCCTTTTGAACACGATGTGCAGAGACGCGTGCCGGATGTGGACAAAGCGCGCCGCATTCTCGGGTTTGAAGCAAAAACATCTCTGAACGACATTCTTGACGAAGTGATTCCCTGGGTGCGCGAAGAAATCAAACAAGGCGCGATTTAAGTTGAAAGTCTTATTTTCCAATCCTCCCTGGTGGACCGGGAATCAGTTCAAATACGGTTTTATCCCCATGCGGCTGGCCGGAGTGCGGGCCGGCTCGCGCTGGCCTTTTACCTATCCCACTTTCAGCTTTCCGGGATGGCGCATGCCGTTTGAATATCTTCCGCTGCCGCTCTTCATGGGGTATGCCGCCTCCTTCCTGCAGCGAGAGACCGGCGCCGAAGTTGTCCTGCGCGACAGCATCGCCCGGCGCGAATCCTGCCGCCGCTATTTTGATTTTATAGACCAGCAGCGCTTTGATTATATCTTTATTGAAACCGCTACGCCAAGCTGGGAACACGACCGGAAACTGATCACGGAACTGCACCGCCGGCAACCCCGATTAAAAATAGTGATTTGCGGGCCGATTGCCGCGGAAAAGGCGGAGGAAATCATCGCCGCCTGCCCTGTAACCGCCTGTATCCGGGGCGAATACGACAAAAATTCGGTAAAAGCCGCCCGGGGCCAGACCGGCGTCATAGATTATGACTTCCTGACCGACGAGGAAATGAATGCCGCCCCGGCGCCAATGTGCGACGAAAACGTGATTCGGTCTTATTACGACCGCAATCCACGCGGCATCAAACTGCCCAATTTGCAGGTCTGGGCCAGCCGGGGATGCCCCTTTAAATGCATTTTTTGCGTCTGGCCCGCCACCATGACCGGCTGCGACCCCGATGGAAAGGGAAAACGCCTGGTTCGCTATTACACCCCGGCCCACCTTGAGCCTTATATCCGCGCAAGAACCGCGCGCTTCGGCTTCCGCTCAATTTATTTTGACGACGATACCTTCAACCTCGGCGCGCGCCATACGCTTGAAATCTGCGCCATGATGAAACGCATCGGGCTGCCCTGGAGCGCGATGTGCCGGACCGATACGATAGAAATGGGCGTGTGGGAAGAAATGAAAAAAGCCGGCTGTTACGGCGTCAAATTGGGATTTGAAAGCGGCAACCAGGAAGTGGTTGACAAAATCGTCAATAAACATCTGGACCTGAAAAAAGCGCGCGAAGTAGTTCTCCACCTGAAAAAACTGGGATTGACCGTGCACGGCACGTTCACCATCGGACTGCCCGGAGAAACCGGGGAACAGATGAAGGAAACTGTTTTTTTCGCCGAATCATTGCCGCTTGATTCCAAGCAGATTTCAGGCGCCGCCGAAATTGAGGGCACCCCCCTGCACCACCTGCGCAAACACGGCCGCCTTCCAGGCTTTGAAAACGCGGCCATTGACAAGCAATACCTGCCGGCCACGGACGGCCGCAAAAAATGGGAGCAATTAACCGCCGGGATGCGCGATTCATAAGGGAGGCATGGTTCGCGGTTCGCCTGTGTTTTATTCTGAATGCCGTCTCCTGAATACCTGATTATTACCATTTATTTGACGTGAAATCTGAAAAAAACAGCTCTGCATTTTTTGCTTCCTGGCTGGATTTTGATTCCGACAAACTCTTCCGGCACAGCCTGATTGTTTTCTTTTTCACGCACGCCGCCAGCGCCGCCAATATATTTTTCCAGATGGTCATGGGCTGGAACCTTTCCGTGGCGGAATACGGAGTTCTTTGCTCAATGCTGGGATTGTTGATGGTGGTTGCCACGCCTATGACCGCTGTTTCCAACACGCTGGCGCATTTCGCCGGCAACCTCATCCGGGAAAACAGAATCGGCAACGTTCATGCGCTTACGCGCCAATGGCTGAACCGTATTCTGCTGGTCAGCGTTCCGCTCATGGCCCTGCTGGTTATCCTGCGCCATCCTCTGGCTTCATTCTTTCATTTAGCAAGCCCCTGGCCGCTCCTGCTGGTCGGAGCGGCCCTCTTTCTCTCCGTCCTGGCGCCGGTCTTCGGGGGCGTTCTGCAGAGCATGCAAAAGTTTGTTTTGCTGGGTTTCCCCGGTCTGGCAAGCGCATTCACGCGCTTATTGCTGGGAGCGGCGCTGGTTCTCGCGGTAACTCCCCGAGCTGTTTCCGGCCTGGCGGCGCATGCCGCCGGCGCCTTGTGCGGCACCGCGCTCATTTATTTTTTTTACCGCCGGCAAATGCCAATCGCCGCGCCAACCGACGGTTCAAACGAAAAGACCGACAGATATTTCTGGGCGTCCGCAGCGGCATTATTCAGTTTCGCGGTGCTGATGAACATGGACGTTGTCCTGGTAAAACGTTATTTTACCGACCCGGAAGACTATGGAAATTATGCGCGCGCATCCACAATCGCCCGCACGCTTGTTTTCCTGGTGCAACCCATTGCCGGTGCCATGTTCCCGAAAGTGGTCTCGCGCGGCGGCCTGAACGGAGAACAGCAAGGGACACTCTTCAGGGCGCTGGCGCTGGCGGGCCTGATTATTGGCGGAGCGGTTTTCTTCTGCACTTTTTTCCCGCAAATCCCGCTTTTAATCCTTTACCGCGACTTTGCGCCGTCCCCGGAGATGCTCTCTCTCGTGCGGCTGGTCTGCTGGGCAATGGCACCGCTCGGGCTGGTGTTTATTCTGATGAATTTTGAACTGGCCCAGCACCGCCTGGCGTGCGTGTTTCCGCTGGCTGCTTGCGCCGCCGTTTTTATCGGCGGGATCGTTCTCTTTCACGATTCGCTTAGGCAGGTGGTGCAGGTATTTATCAGCGTATCGTTTTTAACCCTGATTATGTTTGTTATCATGTTCCTCTGGAAAAACAGGCTTTCCGGAAAACCGATGAGAAAGAAAGATGTGGTAACGCTGATTATTTTATTGTAACATTTCGCTCATTGAATGGCCTTCTGTTTTTCTGAAATTTTATTTTTTTTTATATGATCTGTCGGATATGCGATCACAACAAACTGTCGCTTGTGCTGGACCTCGGCATCCAGCCGTGGGGTAATCATTTCCTGCGTCCGGAGGAAGTCGGCCGCGAGCCACAATACCCCCTGCGCCTCGTCTGTTGTGAAAAGTGTCAGACAGCTCAACTTGATTATACCGTACCGAAAGAGGTGATGTTTTCAGATCACACGTACGTTTCGGGCACAACCGCCACCCTTACCCGTCATTTCGCTGAAACAGCCGCCTATGTGAATAAGACCTTTTTTGCCAGTCGCCCAGACAAAAGCGTCCTGGATATTGGGTCAAATGACGGCACACAATTGCTTGAGTACAAAAAAATTGGCTACGACATTCTAGGTGTGGAATCCTGCGCGCGCGTGGCCGCAATGGCGCAAAAACGCAACGTGCCAACTGAAATCGCTTTTTTCAACGAAGAACTGGCGCAGGCGCTTAACCGTCGGTTCACAGTTATTAACGCATCCGGCATTTTTTTTCATCTGGAGGATTTACATTCCGTTACGGCCGGCATCCGGACTGCCCTTCAGCCCAACGGCGTATTTGTTGTACAATTTCTCTACATGAAGCAGATAGTTGAAAACTGCGCTTTTGACCAGATTTACCACGAACACCTGCTCTATTATAATCTTAAAACGATTGAAACGCTCCTCAACCGTCATGGACTGGCCTCCTTTGACGCCTATTTTTCCCCAGTGCACGGCGGTTCAGTCATTCTGTTTGTTACGCATGCCGCGAGGGCCAAACCATCCGTGCGTCTTAGAAAAATGCGTGAAGCCGAAGATCACACCGGGGCTAATAATCCGAACACCTATCGCCTTTTTGCCGTGAGAGCCGCACAACTGCGCAAAAATATATGCGCTTATCTGGAGCGCATGCTTCAAAGCGGAAAAACGGTTTATGGACTCGGCGCACCGGTCAAGGGCAATACCCTGCTGAATTACTGCAATATTGACGCCGACCGCATTCGCTGCCTGGTTGAGCGCAATCCAATGCGGGCGGGACTGATCTCTCCTGGCATGCACATCCCGATTATTATTGAAAGCGAAGTAAAAATCCAACCAAATGTTTATTTCGTCCTGGCCTGGAACTTCAAACAGGAAATTTTAATCCGTTACGCCGCTCTGATCAAACAGGGCGTGGAGTTTTATTTTCCCATCAATCCCAAGGAGACGGCATGAAACTGCTTGTAACCGGCGCGAGCGGCTATCTCGGAACCCATCTTTGCGCGCGTCTTGAGCGGGAGCACCATGAGGTTTCACGTTTAAGCACCAGCAACGGCGACCTCCGCGATCCAAACGCTCTCAACCAGTTTAACGGACAAAAATTCAACCGCATTTATCATCTGGCGGCCTGGACCCAGGCCGGTGATTTCTGCCTCAAACATTCCGGCGACCAATGGGTTATTAATCAACAGATTAATACGCACGTGTTGTCCTGGTGGCTGGAACGCCAACCGCAGGCCAAGCTGATTGCCATGGGCAGCAGCTGCTGTTATGCTCCCGAAGCGGACTTGCACGAAGAAAATTTTATGAAAAGCGAACCGATTGACAGCCTCTTCACTTATGCCATGACCAAACGAATGCTTTACGCCGGCTTGATGGCGCTAAACCGTCAGTACGGCCTGAATTATCTATGCTTGGTGCCTTCCACTCTTTACGGTTCCGGCTATCACCTTGCCGGCCGGCAAATGCATTTTATTTTTGACATTATACGCAAAATTGTTGACGCCAAACAAAATGGGACTGAAGTTGTTCTTTGGGGCGACGGTTACCAGAAAAGAGAATTGATTTACATGGATGATTTCCTTGACGCCATGTTTTATCTTTCCGGCCATGTACAGAATGAACTGGTCAACATCGGCGGCGGCAAAGAATATACGATCCGCGAATTTGCATCCTTTATTTGCGAAATTGTCGGCTATGACCAGGAACTCATCCGATACGATCCCTCGCGCTATGTTGGCGCCAGATCAAAAGTGCTGATAATTGAAAAATTATTCAGCCTGATGCCATCCTTTCAACACACACCGCTGCAAAAAGGGTTAAGACAGACTATAGAATGGTACCTTAATGCCCGTCAATCCATTCAAGTTTAAGCAACGTAATAGTCCATCATTACAGGAATCACCCAAACTTGCATGACGCACCAGGCAGTAAAAAAATGCAACCTGATGATCTGTCCATCTTAATCATCTGCCCACGCGCTCACTTCAAAGGTCATTTTTGGAACAGCACAAAAGATATAGCCAATGCTCTGACTAAAAAGGGCGTTTTATACCATATTGTCATGCTTACCGCTGAAAACATGAAAACTGATCCGATATATATGCCGCATACCACATGCGTCTTTAAAAAAACCCCCTTCTGGTTCCGCGCGATCAATCCGGCAACCACCAAACAACAGTATAAATCACTGCAATCTTTTGAACATTTCTGGGACTTGGCACTTTCGTCGTTTGTCTGTTCAATCCGCGCTTTTTTTATGTTAAAGCACAGAAAATACTCCGGAGTTTATTTTAGCGATGGATTCAGTCCAATCAGCATTCTATTTGCCTTGTTGCGTCATACTGTTGTTTTACATCAATGCTGCACTTCTTATTTTCTTCCCAATTCAGGCTTAAAGCAAAAAATTTTAAGCTTGATGCAGCGATGGCTTACCTTTCAGGCCTTAAAAACAAACCGGATTTATTTCATTTTTGAAAACAAGCACACACAGGAAAACGACAGCGTAAACGGCTTGGGAAAATCTGCCGTTCATATTCCGGAGGCAATAACCGTACAGGACGTTTTGCCAGAAAAAAAGGCCTGCCGACGATGTCTTAACATCAAAGAAGACCAAGTCATTTTCCTTTTTTTTGGCGCACACCGTCTGTCAAAGGATTACGACACAGCGTTTAATGCCGCCCGTCAAATATTTCCTTCGCCATGTTTGCTTTTTGCCGGCCCAGTTGTTGATAATAATCCGCAAATCATTGCGAAAAAATATAATTATAATTCCGTTTTATTTTTTAATCAATTCGTTCCACATGAAGATGTTAAATATTACTTTTGCGCATCCGATGTCGTAGTTCTACCTTATGTGCCGGGAACAAATGATATTGGAGGTTCGAGCGTTTTTTTTCTGGCATGCCAATATAACCGACCGGTTATCACCACCTATTCTCCGTTTTTTAACGATTTGTTCGCGCATTATGACGTTGGATTTCAATATCATAATGCAAACGTCAAAAAGCTTGCGCAATGTATGCGTAATTTTCTTGAAATGAACAGCGATAAAAAAAAGCAGATTGAGACAGGACTGGACAGGATTAGAAGAGATTTTTCCTGGGATAACATGATAGCAAAATATTTGGATATTTTGAAAGTTCCGCTAAAAACATTAGAAAAACCAATATGCAATGAACAGTCTTAAAAAACATACGATAGGCATTGTAATTCTAATTATTGCTTTTCTTGTCCTGCTGGTCTTCCATCCCCTGCTCGGGCCGGGGAATGTCCTTTTTTCCACGGACGACAACCTCGGCGACGTTTCCCGAAACAAATCCCTGCTGAATTTTTTCGCCGGCCGCTGGTACGATACGCCGCTCTTCGGTTTCGGCGGCGGAAGAAACCTGTTTACATGGACCAATTTTTGTTTTTACATCCTTCCGGCAATTGCCTTCAAAAACTGGTTTCAAGCCGTTAACCTGGCCGGCGCTTCCCTGTTTCTGGCAATGTTCCTCCGTGAACGAAAACTCGGCCTGCCGGCGCAGATTTTGGCGGCTCTGACCGCCTTCTGGCTGGGCTCAAATTTTACCCTCATTTACGCCGGCCATATTTTAAAATACGCCACCATGTTCCTGGCCATGGTTTCGCTCTGGAGCCTTGACCGCGCCATTCAACAGCGCAGTTTTTTATGGTCGTTCGTTACCGGGGGAACGATTGGATTCATGATGCTGGAACAGCAGGACGTGGCCTTGTTCATTGGCATCTTTCTGGCCGCCTTCGCGCTTTATGAGTTTTACCGTTTTGAGAAATTCAATCTGCCGCTCTTTCTCAGAATTTTCGCGCCCATGGCGCTCTGTGCCCTGATGATCGGCGGACCGAACGCCCTGTCGGTCTACGCCGCCAATGTCGGCGGCGCTAAAAAATCAGAAGCCCAGACAACGCCGGACGAGCGCGAATCGCCGGCGCAGCAATGGGAGTTTGCCACGCAATGGAGCTGGCCGCCGGAGGAATGCGTTGATTTCATCGCGCCGGGTTACACGGGCTGGCGCTCAGGCGAGCCGGAAGGCCCCTATTGGGGGCGGATGGGGCGTTCCGCCGGCTGGGAAAGAACCGGGCAGGGGTTCATGAATTTCAAGCTGGAAAATCATTACCTCGGCGCCATCCCGGTTTTCCTGGCGCTTTTCGCAATCGCTGCCGCGCTGGTCCGGCAACAAGCAAATGCCCATTCAATATTGAACCCTTCAGACGGAAACCGTGCGGAGATTATTTTCTGGGCCGGTGCGGCCGCGGTTGCGCTTCTGCTGTCCTTCGGCAAATATTTTCCGCTTTACTATCTTTTCTACCAATTGCCGCTGGTAAACTCCATCCGCAACCCGAACAAGTTCCTGCATGTTTTCCAGATAGCCCTTGGAATTCTGGCAGCCTATGGACTGGACATCATCATCAAAAGAAAAATTGCAGCCATCAACGTTAATTCCTGAATAAGGGCGGTTTACCATGTCATACACCCGGCCAGTTCCAGCGAAAACCTCTGCGGCGCAAAGCCATCCGGGCTGGGATCACATACCTGGCGTTGCCGGGGTGGACATGAAGTAAGTTCGCCCGGTTCAGCGGACGCCGTAGCACGTGCCGGCGTGAATGCGCTCATAGGCGCCCATGTCCACCCGGCCGTAGCGGATGCGCGTACGGCCGTCCAGGTCAACCGCGTTCGTCATCCAGTCCCGGTTGTCGCCCGCGTTCACGCAGGGTGAACCGGCCGCCAACCGGTAATCCCCGGCATCAAAATTCTTGAAACGCGGATCAGTCACAATGATCCCCGCCCCGGTAAAGCCGGGGTTGGTCCCGACGCACGAATATTGGAGATTGTCGGCATTGACTCCGGAAGCGTCAAACACGTCGTCCGTTCCCCCCGCTCCGTTGGAATAAATAATGCAGGAAGAGTATTATCCACACAGACGGCATAGGTTACGGCATTAGGCCGCATATAAAGAGCCCCGTAAGTTACACGCCTGGTATTGTATGAAATCATTTTACAAGAATAAACAAACACACCGCCGCCAAATGATTCACCTTGGGTAAAAATTCTATTATTACTGACAATACAATCGGATATAAAACATCCCCCTCCCTTGGCATAAATTCCACCGCCGGCGCCGGCGACCCCGGTTGAAAGATTAGTTACCGTATTGCCGTTCACCCGGCAGGCCGTAACCGTGCCGCCATCCCGCAAATAAATGCCACCGCCCCCCGCTTCGCTCACGCCGGACGGCACAAAGACTTTATTATTACACACAATACAATTGCTCACAATTCCGGAACGCAACTGCACTCCTCCGCCATAACCCAGGGAGGCGCCGTTGGAAAAGGTGAAACCGTGGACAAACGACGGCGCATTGGTCACGAAAAGACAACGGTTATTGGTGGTCGCTTCCGGTGTTCCGGGCATATATCCGCCGTTGACAATTGTTACATCCGGCCCGTTGGGGCTTCGCAGGTTAATGACAAAGGTGTTGGTAATTTCTATCTGATTGGTGAGCACATACACTCCATTGGAGACCCAGACCGTATCGTTAGCAGTATCGGCCACATCCACCGCCCATTGAATCTGCGTGGCGGCGATTGACCAATCGGTATAAACCCCGCCGTGGCCGACGGCGATCGTCCCCGGCTCAACCACGTAGCGATCCGCGGCCTGCAGGACAAAAACACCGGACCAGAGCAAGGCAACGTACAAAACCAAAACACGCTTGATGAAATGAAGCATTCTCACCTCTGGTTTATCTTTCGGTTAACTGAAGAACACGGCTTTAGTTCTTCGATCCCGGCCATTTTCAATATTGCGCGGCACAGTCCCGGTTTCAGGCTTTGATTACCGTGCACCGGCACGGTTATTATCCAGCGTTCGCCGGGTTTCGAGTAGATATGATGACTGCCTTTTATCCGGCGCAAGGACCACCCCTGATGTTCAAGCAACCGGCACATGTCCTTTCCGGAATAGACCCGGTTCACACCAGCACCTCGTCAAGTTTCACGCTGGCTTCAGGCTTTCTGCCTTCATCCTGCATGACTTCCAGGTAGCCTTCAATGGCCTCGCGCATGTTGGCCTTGAGTTCATCAAGCGTTTCGCCCTGCGATACGCAGCCGGGAAGCTCCGGGGCTTCAGCCCAGTATCCGCCGTTAATATCCTCATGTATTACGATCATGTATTTCATAATGGCAGTATAGTCTTTAACCAGGTTCAATGGCAACTGTTTTTTCAAGCGTCTTAACAACAGATCGGGGACAGCCCTTAAATATTAAATTTAAGAGCATTCTGATTTTATCATATTGCCAATTGCGTCCGCGCGTTACGCACGATATCATCCAATTCATTTGCGACCTTGCCGTTCAGCGGCAAAGACTCATATCCGGCAAGCGTTTTAGCCTTGAATTCAGCACATCTTTGCTCCATCGTCTTTGCGCCGGAATCCATCCAGGCCTGGTAATATTGCCGGTCCAGCAGGCGCGGGAAATGCAACTCCCTGCGGAAATGTTCCGCCGTATGGTCGCGGTCAATAAATGTCCCACCCGGGCCGACTGCCTCAATTTCCTTCAAGCCGACGGCATCATCCGTGAAATCAACTTCCCGCATCATGCTTTCCGCGTATGCAATGACCTGGCACTGGAAAACCAGCATGTCAAGAGAAGTTGCCTGATCCACGCCACAAATGCCCATGTGCCCGAAAATATCCGCGCCGGCCGCCGCCCCCATCGCCAAAGTGATGCCGGCCTCCAGACCGGCCTGTCCATCGGGACGTTTGGAATCCGTCAAACCGACGTTGATATAAACCGGCAGGCCGTAAAATTTGCCCATCTGGGTCATGGCCGCGCCAAAAATCGCCTGTTCCGGCCCGCCGAAGATCATCTGGGTTGTGCCCATGTCAAACGCATGGCAAATGCCGCCGTAACAGACCGGCATGCCCGGCCGGACCAACTGGGTGATGCAGATTCCCGCCAGGATTTCCGCATTTTCCAAGGCCATGGTCCCGGCCAGCGTGGCCGGGGCGGAAACCCCCATCTGCGCCATGGGGCCGATGGGCACGGGCAGGTTCAAGCGGGCGGTTTCAAACAACAGGTCAATCCCGTCAAATGGAAAGCGCAGGGGACTGATCGGCTCCAGGAACGGATAACACAGCGGTTTTTCCGCCGCCCGTTTTTCATCACCCCGCAAGGCAATCAGCATTTCAATAATATACTTTGCGGAAGCCCGATCATGGAACCAGAAGGTAATTGGCTTAGTGGTGTTCTTGATCATGGTTGCCGCGACTTCCACGCAGCGATATGCCGATGGTATCTCGTGCGGGTCCGCCATGGCGCCGACAATCGTCAATTCGTCCAGCGCGTCGCCCAATCTGGCTGCCGTTGCCACATCCTGCAAAGTCGCATAACGCCGCTGTCCGCCGACCGTATCCAGCCATGATGCTTCCCCGGCAATGCTGTTGTAATTCCGTTTCCCCTGGCCGAAGCGGGCAGTTTTGCCTGGATCGCGACCGTATAACGTAAAACTTTTCCCGGCCGTATTCAACATACTGCTGACGAATTCCGGCGGAATACGGACGCGTTTCTTTTCCCAATCAACTTTTGCGCCGGAATCCGCAAACCTTTGCAGTATTTCGTCATGCGGCACTTCCACGCCGACTCTTTCCAAAATGGCCAGGGAGGACAAATTGATTTTATCTATTTGTTTTTTGGACAGCATTTCTGTTTTCATGATTTTTTCCCATACCTCGTTATGCGTTATGTCCTCCGGCAATATGCGTCAAAAACCAAACTGACGCTTTATTTTTTGATCTTCACTGGAGCTTTTCGGACAAATAAACAGGAACTGTCCGCCACCCGGGCGGACAGATATGGAGAACATGTCATTTTCATCCATGGCGATGAAATCACCGGTTGCCAAGTCAACACATTTCATATCCCTCATTAACAAGGCGCATTCCAAATATTGTTCGCGCACGAAAGGTTTATAATCCACGAGGTTGCCATTATCATCAATTCTGAACCGGTCATGTTCAGACAGCATAAATGGCGAACGCCCTTTACACCATTTTCCCACCGAGGTGTTCACAATCATAATCACTCGTCCCTGGTAGCCGGGTATGCGGAAAGACCGCCAGACAGCGTCAGGATTCCTGATCTTGAACGGCGGGCTGACAGGTTCTTCCATCCGGACAATCTCGTGCCCAAGCGAATTGCCAACAAGAGGGGCAATCTCCTTCATCATGGAACGGATCAGCTTGCCATATCGTTGGATTTCAGAAGCAAACTCCGCATATTCGTCCAGTTGGGGAGATCCCTTGCCATCCCAACCTGTAATAGACACAAGGCTATCCTTCCTTTCAATGCGTTTTTTACGGTTTATTTCTTCAACTCCAGGCCCCCAATACCATACGGCAACCGATTTTGCGCCTTCCATCACGGAGAGCCAGCTCATGGCGCGCACACAATTTGCCGGCGGCGTGTAATATTTCCAGAATCGAAACAGATCCGGTTCCTCCCTGTTCCACCCCTGATTCTTTTTCTCCGCCAATCGGATCACCATTTCAGTCAACTCTTGGCGGCGGCTATCCGTGATTGTTTCGGGATAGAACTGCGAACGAAGCTTTTCTTCAGAAGTAAACATCTCAAGAGGACTGGGGTTGAATATCGCCTGGAATTCGGCGTTTTGTTGAACTGCATGTTGATAATAAAAATCCAACTGGGTATGATACCATTTTAAGGCGGAAGCCGGAGTTGCCCGATTGTTTCCCCCTGCGCCGCATTCCCACCAAAAGCCGTAGCGATCCGCCCCGGCAATTTGCGGATAGGGCGGTGTTTTCAGAAAATGATTAACATATGTGAGATGCAACGGCGCGTCAGGAACTTCTTTTAATATGCCTTGATAATACTGCGTAAGCAACGGGAACATCTTCTCGTTGGGTTCCTCCTTTACGCTGAATGCAATGACGGCGGGATGATCCTTGTATTTTCTGATGAAAGGCATGGCGCGTTCAAGCAGAGAGTTAATCTGGGAATCGGGGCGAAAGTAGGCGAAATTAAGTTGTGGAACCATCGCGATATGACGAGTCGTGCAAAGCTCAAGCAGGTTATCCCAATCATGGTCGTCCGGTAAGCCAATATACAAATAGTTAAACCCCAAATCAGCGATGCGATTGATTGCTTCATCCAAATCACGAACCGTTGGGTCTGTAGATTGCTTGAAGTGGTACGGGTAAATATAAAAACCGACTGGAAATTGCCGTCCCAGATAACGGTCAAATCGTTCATGGCGAACCAGGCAATTAGTGGTTGCCATGGAATCCTCTGGGGCGTTCTTTATATCTTCTCCCGGCCCTGCAATTGGAGTTGTCAAAATAATACAGAGCACCGAACATTGAAATAAGGAACGCATAATGAACCTCCTGTTTGTCTCGATATTTTCCTTTCGCTGATAACACTCTCATTTGGCCGAAAGAAAAGGGGCAAAATGAACGTCCTTGATTTTTTCGTATAACGCCTTAACTTCCTCCGGCGTTTGGGCGGAAAACACCGCCATTTTGTATTCCAAGGCATCGTATTTTTTTACATTTTTTGTTTCATATCCCCAGAAAAGACGGTTGGGACCGCTGAGGCAAAACCTGGTGGGCGCAAAAGAGATGATCCCCAGGCCTTTCTTTTCTTCCGCCGGATTGCCGGCGGCGAGCTTTATCCAGATCCAGTTTCCCTTGAAAAGGGTATGCCATTTCTTTTCCGTCTGATCAACCGATTGGACGGCGCTGTCCGGACCGGCGTAGCACAAGATATCGCTGATATAATTTCCATAGCAGAGTTTCTGCGGCGGCTCCGCCGGATTGACAATCCGCTGGTAAACAAAAAGACAGGGAATGTCTTTCCTGACGGTCAGATTGACTTCCAGGCAATAGACCACGACATCCTCTTTTTCATGATACCACCGTCCGTTTTTAATTTTCAGATATACCGTTTTTTCGTCCGCGGCATCTTTGACCACCTGCATTTTTTTGATATTTTTGGCATCAAAATGAGTCCATTTCTTGTAGCTGAAATCCTGCAGGTTGGAGTTCAGGGTGTTCTCCGGTTTTTCGGCGGCCGGGGCAATATGGAGCCATCCCGGAATTTCCGATTTGCTGTCAGCGTCAAACTGCTGGCCGCCGGATGCCAGGATAACGAGGTTATCCTGCTGCCGGACCCCAAAATCTGCGGCAGAAACAAACTGCCGCGCCGGCGAAATGCTGGATGATGTGAGAATATTCGTTTTCATGGCGTTTTTTTCAACCGCGACAACCGCCGCCGGAATTCCTATCAACGACACAATAATATTCGCAATAATTGTCCGGATCATGGCTTTTTCTGTTTTCCTCCTGTTTTTATGCGGCCCCGGCAGCGTATCGTATCAGATTCTTGCGCTTTACGCGTCACGAGGAACGCTTCACACCCTTATAAAACTGCGGCAGCAAATCCCTGGAAGCTTTCAACAATTCATCCAGCATTTTCCCGGCCTTATCGGGCCAGATGGCCATTTCATCCGACATTAACGCCTGTAACGCAATTTGGCGGTCGCCCTTGACGGCGGCATCGGCCACCAATTCCTGCCACACAAACCGCTTTTCCAATATGCCTTTCAACACCAGCGGCGCCTCGCCGACGTGGATGGGGCGCACGCCGTATGAATCCGTTACCGCTTCCGTTTCAATTTCGGCGCTGAACGGCAGATTGGAAACAGCGCCCTGGTTGGCAATGTTTGCGATGCAGACTTCACGTCTTCCATGGGCAATGGCGCTGATCATGCCCGCCAAGCCTTCCCCGGCAATTGAATCGGATGATTGTTTTGGCAATGGAATTTTATCCAAAGCGGCCTGATATTTTTTCATAAACTCCGCACGAACATTTGTCGCTGATGCTTCCACGTCGCGGATTGCGCCCGCTTCCCCATTGAATTTCCGGTCACTCTCGGCGAGACCTTCCGGCAAATCATCCCTGCCGCGCGGAACATGGGCCAGGAAAGGATAAAACTCAATGACATGGTCATCTTCGGGATAAACGATCTGATAGCCGTAAATTCCGGATAATTGCGCGCTCAATACGCCTCCCTTTTCCGGAGGTTGGACCGCAATCCGTTTCATCAGTTCAGGATACACGTCTTTTCCATTGTGCCTGATTTGGGTGAACCAGTAGTAATGGTTGGTCCCGATCCAGACACATTCCAATTCCCGCGCCGGTATCCCAAGAATTTTCGCCGCATGCCCAATCCCGGCCTGCACGCCATGACACAATCCGATGATGGTTATTCGGGTATATTTCCGCATTGCACGGCACAAGACCGCCATGGGATTGGAATGGTTGATCAGAATTGCGCGGGGACAGCGCTTTTCCATCTCCCGGCAAATCACCAGATAGGCGGGTATTGAGCGAAAAGCCATCATCATGCCGGCCGGACCGCAGGTGTCGCCCACGATTTGATTGATCCCGTATTTCCGCGGAATTGAAATATCGGCCTCATGATAGGTTGAGCAATACACCTCCGTGGTGATTTCAGCGCCGCTCCCGCCGATTGAGGTAACCACAAAATCCGCAGAATCCAGCGCTTTCCCAAGGCTTGACACGGCCCGGATGGTCAGGGTTGCGCCGGCCGGGCGGACGTAATCCTGTCCTTTTTTTGCCATACGCACGGCCTTTTCCTCGTCAAGATCATAAAGAACAATTTCCGAGCCGGAAAGGTCTTTCCTCCACGCCAGGTCGCCCAATACCCGCAGAAAATAAAGACTGCCACCGCCCAAACAAGCTATTTTCAATGATTTCATGAACAGATCATTTCCTCCAATTGACTCTTCTTGCCGACTAATTTGGACACATAGACCGATTCATATGCTTCCGCAAATCTACAACCACATTGCGTACCCCGGTAGACGGAAAGCGCCAGCTTGACTTCGCCGTAATGCCAGAGTTTTACTTCCTCTTCCTGATCGCCCAGGCATATGCGGCTCCGCATTTCGGCGCTATGTCCTCCGTAAATTTCGCGTCCAAAATAATCAATATTTTCAACCGTCGGCCGGATAACGTCGCCGATATCAATATATGTGTCAGGATTAAAAGGCGAGCGCGGATAAACCTCATACGCATACATCTCCCCGGCGTAAGACGTGCGAATACCGCCCAAAACCGTCGCGGCTGTTCCAATGGCATACTGAACGATTTCTCCCACGACCGCATGATCCGCCGGCCCCGGCTCGCGTTCCCGCCTGCTATGAAAAAGAACCACGTCCGGTTTGACGTCCACGGCGATCCGCGCCACTCGCCGGATTGTATCCAGCGTGTTCGGGATTGATTGATATCCATAACCAAGCAGATGTTTTTCCACTCCCATGGCCTTGGCCTTATCCATTACCCTGGATTTGACCTCATCTTCCCGGCCTTTGGTGGAACACCAGGTGGAGTAATCACTGCAGAAAACCACGAGAACCACCTGATGCCCCTTTGCCAGCGCCTTGCAAATCAATCCGCCGGCGCCGATCTCGCAATCATCCATGTGCGCGCCGAAAACCAGCAGTGTTTTTTTTGCCATTTTTCCCTCCTCCTTAACTGAAAGGCTTTTTACCAAATCATGAAATAGGCCGCCAAAGGCGGCAATTGCATTTGATCGATGGAAGGAGCCGCATCCCTATGCGGCGATTCCGATACATCGCCGAACAGGGGTTCGGCTCCTACCTTGATTGCGCGCTTTTTTGCGGCAAGATTGAAATTCCTATGCTTTGAATTTATCTTTTTCTGATCAGAACTGTACCAGAAGAATCTTGCAATTCAAGCCGTCCAGCGTGTATTATCTGCCGTAAAAAATTGTATAGAACAAGAAGAATGGCAGAGCGGCAACCATGAAACAAACTGTTCAGCCGTTGCATATCAACCGGATGAACGTGCCGGTTACCCCGGATGAGCCCATTATCGCCTTTTGCACAAAATATCTGCATCCCCAGAAACGCCTTATTTACGACATGCATTTCGCGCTGGAACTGGGCATTGTTTTGCGCGGCCGGATGGAACGGCGTTGCCGGCAGCGGAAAGAAATTCTGAAACCGGGCCAAATATGGCTGTGCGGGGTCTGGGAACCGCATGGCTGGGCCATCCTTGAGACGCCGTGCGAAGTGGCGGTTTTCGTCATCCGGCCGGCCGCGCTGATGGAAATGGCCTGTCCGGAAGCGCCGCATTTTGACTGGCTGGCGCCGTTCATCGCCAACATTAAAGACCGGCCGCGCATCCATGATTTCCTTCGGCGGCCGGTGATTGCCCTCGGGAAACGCATGGCGGCGGCGGTTAAAGCGCAAAACGCGCAGGACGCCGCGAAAAATCCGGAAATCAGGGAACGCGCAAGATTGAAACTGCGCGTCTGCCTCATGGAGACACTGCTGATGCTGACAGAGAAGTGGCGGCCGCCATCAGGCAATCCGCGCCCTTCCACGCTTTATGACCGGATCAATCGCGTCGTTGAGTTAGTGTTTCATCAACGCCGGTTTATCACGGCGGCTGAGGCGGCCAAAGCCTGCGGCATGGCTTACGATTCTTTCTGTGAGGCGTTTCGTGAAGTCATGGGCTTGAATTTTGGCGATTTTGTCATGAGCAACCGCATGGACGGCGCGCGCAATCAACTGCTGGCCACGCCGGATCCCATCAAGAAAATCGCCGCGGATTGGGGTTTTGTGGATCACAGCCACTTTCATCACGCGTTTTTGCGCCATTACGGATGCAAGCCATCCGTTTATAGAAAGCAAATTTTGGGCAATAATCGCCGGCAAAATGACAGCGGCTGAAGTGGCCGTCGGCCACTTTTTTCATCTCCGGGGCTTCTTTTCAGCCAGCCGGCCTGCTTTCCAAACGGCGCGCTGTTGCCCAACTTCCTTCCTGACTGAATGCAGAACTATCGGGAGACACCTGGCAAAAAGAGAAAAGTCCTGATCGGTCGTGAAAATGGAAAAATCACGTCTTACAGTCACAGAACAAATCAGGAAATCCGTATTTGAGCCTTGGATGCCTTTTGACCGGCACAGGTTAAAGCATTTGGCCGCGGTTATGTAGTCTTCGGTCTGAATACTTACATCCGGGAAAGCCGCGAGATGCGATTCAAGACGTTCAAACTGGGATTGCTCCCTGACTCCGGAAAGAATTTCCTGCCGGATGGGGCCCATGATCTCAACCAGATGCTCCGTAATAAGCTGGCGGAGTTCCTGCGCCTCAGGACACCGGTGCTGTTCCGTGCGGCGCAAAGCAAGCGACCAGATGCTTGTATCAACCAGGACTCTCATCCCCTTGCCCTTTGCCGTTTATAGTCATAGCCAGGGTCAATATCCACTCCGCCAAACAGAGCAAGAATTTTTCCCTGTCGCAGATGATGGATATAGTTTGTTAATGCTTGATTTACGGCCGCCTTTTTCGTCCTGTGACCGCCAAGTTTTACCGCCTGCCGAATTAACCGGTTATCAAGTTGTAAATTCGTTGCCATATTGATCAATCACCTCCACACATAGAATGACACAATCTAATGTGTATATGCAATCTTTTTCTGATATGGGAAGTTGGCAATGTTACCCCGCAAAATGACAGCGGCTGAAGTGGCTTTTACCGGATTTTTTCATCTCCGGCGGTTTTTCCGTGCAAATCCGGCCAGCCAGCGGACAGCGCGGGCAAAAAGGACAGCCGCCGGAGCGCGTTGACAACGGCGGCATTTCCCCTTCAGGCGCCGGCCGTCCGGAACCCTGTCCGGACCCGGCCAGGGCACGGTCTATATCGGGAACCGCCTCAAGCAGGGCGCGCGTATAAGGATGGGCGGGACGGGCATAGACTTCCTCCGTCACGCCCGCTTCCATTATCCGGCCGCGGTACATCACGTAAACGCGCGCGCACATGTAGCGCACCACGGCGAGATCATGGGCGATAAAAAGAAACGAGAATTTTTTTTCTTCCCGCAGATCCTTCAGCAGGTTCAGGATCTGGGCCTGGATGGAGACATCCAGCGCCGAAACCGGCTCGTCGGCGATGATGAATTCGGGATTGACGGCCAGCGCCCGGGCAATGCCGATGCGCTGGCGCTGGCCGCCGCTGAATTCATGCGGGTAACGGGCGGCGTGTTTGCCCTGTAAACCCACCGTCCGCAGAAGCTCCCCCACCCGCTCCCGCCGCTCCGCGGGCGGGCAGATGCCGTGCACGGCCAGGCATTCCGCCAAAGCCGCGCCGACCGAAAGACGAGGATTGAGCGACCCGTACGGATCCTGAAAAACCATCTGCATCTTGCGGCGATAGGCGAAAAGCTCCCGGCCGCACAATTTCAGCGCGTCTGCGCCGCCATACCAGACCGCCCCGCCCGCGGCCGGCACGAGGCGCAGGACGGCCGCGGCCAGCGTGCTCTTCCCGCAGCCGCTCTCGCCGACCAGCCCGACGCTCTCGCCCTTTTTCACTGCCAGCGAAACATTGTCCAGCGCCCGGAGCTTCCGGCCGCGGCCAAGGGAAAATTCCACCGACAGATTATTTATTTCCAGTAATGACATTTTACGGCGTGTGTTTCCGAAACATTTTCCTCCTCCGGCTCGTTTTGCCGGCAGATTTCCCCGGCCAGCGGACAACGGGGATGAAATTTGCAGCCCGTGGGAAGCGCGGACGGGTCGGGCACCGTTCCGGGAATGCCCGGCATCCGTTTCACGGCGGCGCGCAGGCGCGGCACCGCCGAAAGCAAGCCGCGCGTGTAGGGATGTTTGGGTTCCCGCAACAGCTCTGCCGTCAGCCCCCGTTCAATAATACGGCCGGCATACATGACGTTCACGCGCCGCGCCAGTCCGGCGACAATGCCGAGGTTATGGGTGATCAGCAGAACCGCCATGCCCAGCTCTTTCTGCAGGCGCGCCAGCAGGTCAAGAATCTGCGCCTGGACTGTAACATCCAGCGCGGTGGTGGGCTCGTCGGCCACGAGCAGTTTCGGGCGGCAGGCCAACGCCATGGCAATCATGACACGCTGCTGCATGCCGCCGCTCAATTCATGCGGATAGGAACGCAGGCGATGGCGCGCGTCGGCAATGCCGACCATATCCAGCAGGCGTTGCGCCTCCTCGCGGACATCCAAACCGCGCCGGTGCAAACGCAGGGCCTCGGCAATCTGGTAACCGACGGTAAAGACCGGGTTCAAAGAACTGGAAGGATCCTGAAAAACGTATGACATCTCGGCTCCGCGCAGTTTCCGCAGTCCGGCCTGATCCAGGCGGCCGATGTTTCGGCCGGCAAAAAATATTTCCCCCCCGGCAAAATAACCCGGCGCGGGAAGCAGGCGCGCCAGCGCCAGCGCGGTTATGGTTTTACCGCTGCCGCTTTCGCCGACGATCGCCGCGGTTTCGCCGTCGGTTACATTGAAACTGACGCCATCCACGGCGCGAATCGGCTCATGGCGCGTGCGGAAATAAACCTTCAATCCGTTGACCGCCAATAATATTTCGTCCCTTTTTATCACTTTGTGCCTTCTGCTTTTGTCCCTTTGTGCCTATCAAAGAAAATCCCCCGCAATTCATCCAGCCGCCGGACCGTGAAATCGGCGGGCGGTTCCGGCCATTTGGCGGTATGGGCGCTTTCCAGGAAAACGGTCAGGGCCCCGGCCTTCCGGCCGGCCTGAATGTCATAAATATAATCGCCGACCATCATCATTTCATCCGGCGCGGCGCCGAACATGCGGCCGGCGGCAAGCACTCCGTCCGGGTGCGGTTTCAGCTTCAAATCGTGCTCGCGGGTGATGACAACGGAAAAATCCTCAAGCCGCACGCGGCGGAAACTTTTCAGGGCGGTTTTGACCGAGTCAAGGCTGTTGCGGGTCAGAATGCCCAGTTTCAGTTTACGGCGTTTGAGGTAAAGCAATGTTTCTTCGGCGGCCTCGTTCGGTTCCGCCATTTCGGCGGCTTTTCTTTCGTGCGCGGCAAGCACGGCACGCGCTTTTTTCTGTTCCTTTTCCGATGAAAGCCCGACGATGAATTCAAGAATCGTTGAATTATCGGGGCACCCGATCGCCCGCTTGATCGCGATGAAATCAAGCAAGCCCGG